>JAYWEB010000189.1:0-11256 GCA_043779575.1 Chthoniobacter sp.
GAGTGGCTGGAGCCGGAATCGAACCGGCGACACGAGGATTTTCAGTCCTCTGCTCTACCAACTGAGCTATCCAGCCATTTCATTCGCAAATGCTGCGGAAAACGCGGCTCAACAACGCGACTTCAAAATTTTGTCCCCCGCAAATCGGGGCGTCACTATGTCCGCATCTTTCTGATCGGCAAGGAAATTTGGAAATTGCCCGGGACTTCAAAATTTTCCGTCGCCGAGGTGCGCCTCGCGGTGTCTTTGAAGAAGCGCAGTGCGCCCACGGGCCGGCGGAGAAACCCCTCAATTGAAATACAACGCTCGATCAGACGAGAACGGGGCTCGGGAATCTGCGGAATTGCACTCGTCCCGCCGGACCCTAAGCTGCGGGCTCCAATGAGAAGCATGACCGGCTATGGCCGGGGACAATCCACCCACAATGGCGCGAAATTCAGCGTCGAACTGAACTCGGTGAACCGGAAGCAGAGCGACGTGGTGGTCGCGCTGCCCCGCGAACTCACGGAGCTGGAACCGCGGGTGCGTGATGTGATCAATGCGGAGGTTTCGCGCGGGCGGCTGAATGTGGTGGTGGCGTGTCACCAGAGTATTTCGCCGGCGCAAAATCTGGCGCTGGATGCCGGGCTCGCGCGCACTTACTACCGGGCGATGCTCGATTTGCAGAAGGAGCTGAAGGCCGCGGGCGAGATCAGCATTGAGACGGTGCTGCGGGCACCGGGGGTGTTGCGGCTGCCCGAGCAGCAGTTTTCCGCGGACGAAGCATGGCCGCATGTGGAGGCGGCTTTGAAAGAGGCGCTTGGCGATTTGGTAAAGATGCGGGAGACGGAGGGGAAGCATCTGGCGAAGGACCTGATCAAGCGGGTGAAGGTGGTGCGGGACGCGGTGCGAAAGGTGAAGGCCTTGCAGCCGGCGGTGGTGAAGAAGTACCGGCAATCGCTGCACGACCGCATCGCGCGGGCCGGGGTGGATCTGCCGCTGGATGACGAGCGGCTGACGAAAGAGGTGATTTTTTTCGCCGAGAAAAGCGACACGGCGGAGGAGCTGACGCGGCTGGAGAGTCACTTTGTGCAGTTCGCGCACCATCTGCGAAAGCAGGAGCCGGTGGGGCGGACGCTGGAGTTCATGTGCCAGGAGATCGGGCGGGAGTTCAACACGCTCGGAGCGAAGGCGAATGACGTGGAGATTTCGCAGCATGTGGTGCTGTGCAAGGCGGAGATGGAGAAAATCCGGGAGCAGATTCAGAACATCGAATGAATGTGGAATTTCGCCGCCGCGGCATCCTGTTCGTCGTCTCCGCGCCGTCGGGCGCGGGGAAAAGCACGCTGCTGAACGCGCTGCGACCGGGTGCGGATTTCGTGTATTCGGTTTCATGCACCACGCGCTCGCCGAGGCCGGGGGAGATCGACGGCGAGGACTACCACTTTCTCTCGTCGGAGGATTTTGCGCGCAAGCTGGCAGCGGGGGAGTATCTCGAATCGGCGGAGGTCCACGGGAACCACTACGGCACACTGCGCGCGGTGGTGAGTGATCAACTGGCCGCGGGTGTGGATGTGCTGATCGACATCGATGTGCAGGGCGCGCAGCAGATTCGCGCCGACGCGAGCACCGACATTCGCGCGTCGATCGCGGACATCTTCATCATGCCGCCCAGCCTCGAAGAGCTTCGTCATCGGCTGGTGAAACGCGGGACCGAGACGCCGGAGCAGATCGAAATGCGGCTGACGAATGCCGCGACGGAAATGGAAGCGTGGCGCGACTACCGCTACACGCTGATCAGCGGTTCGGTGGAGGAGGATTTGCAAAAGTTCCGCGCGATCATGCGCGCGGAGCGGTATCTCAGCCGGCGGCTGATTCTGGTATGAGTGCGCCGGTCGTCATCGTCGGTGTGACGGGCTCGATCGCGGCGTATAAGGCGGCGGATCTGGTGAGCAAACTCGTGAAGCGCGGCTGCGAGGTGCATGTCGTGATGACGCACGGCGCGCAGGAATTCATCACGCCGCTGACCATGCAGACGCTTTCGAGGAACGTGGTGGTGACGAGCGTCTTTGACGGCACGCACGGCTGGAAGCCGGGGCACATCGACCTCGCAGATCGCGCGCAACTGCTGCTCATCGCGCCGGCCACGGCGAACCTCATTGCGGAACTCGCGCACGGGCTCGCGGGCAGCCCCATTTGCGAGATCGCGCTCGCCACGCTGGCGCCGGTGCTCATCGCGCCCGCGATGAATGGGAAGATGTGGGCGCACGCCGCGACGCAGCAAAACGTGGCGCTGCTGAAGTCGCGCGGCGTGGAATTCATCGGGCCCGAAGAGGGCATGCTCGCGTGCGGCTACGAGGGGCTCGGGCGTTTGTGGAGCCTCGATGACATCGTCGAGCGCGCGATGCAGATCGTCGCCGCGAAAAAGTAGCGCGATTTTTTTCGCGCAGCGCGCGCGAGGAAATATTTCCGGGCGCGTGCCGTGCGCGAATTTCCGCGATGACCGCGCAACCCGCATGGGCACAAGGATTGCGGGCGACGGATGTTTACGAAAAACCACGGTGCGGCGCCGCACGCGCGCGGCGATTCGTGCGCGCGACGAAAGATTTCTGATGCGAATTGCAAAAAATTCGTTGACGATTTTCCGCAACATCACTAACCACTCCACGCATTCCGAGTGATGACCAAACCCACACACTCCATACAATTTCCTGTGACCCGCTACTGCGGATTGAAAGGGGGGATTATCGATGGCAATTAAAAAAGCTCCTGCAAAAAAAGCCACCGCGAAGAAAGCGCCAGCCAAGAAATTGGCGGCCAAGAAACCGGCGGCCAAAAAAGCTCCGGCCAAGAAGGCTCCTGCTAAGAAAGCAGCTAAGAAGAAGTAAGTAGCGGTCCCCGTTACGATCAACAAGTGGGAGGAGAATTCGTTCTCCTCCCACTTTTTTTGTAGAAAATCTCCGCCCTTTATCACCCGCCAATGCCCACCCATCCTTATCTCCAAGCCGCCACGGCCTCGGCCCGCGCGGCCGGAGTCCTGCTCCGCGAACACTTCGGCCAGACCCTCGAGGTGAACGAATTTCACGCCCACGACATCAAGCTCGACCTCGATGTGCGCACCCAGGAACTCATCACGGCGCAGCTTCTCGCCCAGTTCCCCGATCACGCCATCTACGGCGAGGAAGGCATCGCCGGAAACCAGGCGAGCGACTTCCAGTGGATCGTCGATCCCATCGACGGAACGGTGAACTACTTTTACGGCATCCCCCATTTCTGCATCTCCATCGCGCTGCGCGAGCGCGGCGAAATCATCGTCGGCGTCATCTACGACCCGATGCGCGAAGAACTGTGGGCCGTGGAACGCGGCGGCGTGGCGACGCTCAACGACAAGCCCATCGCCGTGAGCACGCGCACGCTGCTCGCGGATGCAACCCTCTCCATCGGTTTCTCGAAATCGAAAACGACGATCGCCGCCGGTTTGCCGCTGCTGGAAAAGTACGTCCTGCGCGCGCGCAAATGCCGCCTCATGGGCAGCGCCGCGCTCGATCTCGCATACGTCGCCTGCGGCCGGCTCGACGCGTATATCGAGCAAAGTGTCAGCCTGTGGGATGTCGCCGCCGGCAAACTTCTCGTCGAAGCGGCGGGCGGTCAGTTCGCGATGACGCCGCGCGAAGATAACCCCGACAAGATTTCGGTCGTCGCCTCCAGCGGACGCATCGACCTCGAGCTATGAACCTCACCGGCATCGGCTACGACGTGCATCGCTTTGCGGAAAACCGCCCGCTCATCCTCGGCGGCGTGGAGATCCCGCACACGCACGGGCTCGACGGGCACAGCGATGCCGACGTGCTCGTACACGCCATCGCGGACGCGGTCCTCGGCGCGATCGGTGAAAGCGACATCGGCCACCATTTTCCCAACAGCGACGAATCCATCCGCGGCATCCGCAGTCTGGAGATTTTGCACAAGGCGGCCGCGCTGGTCGGGGAGCAAGGCGGGCGCGTCATCAATATCGACGCCACGCTCATTGCCGAAGCGCCGAAGATCGGCCCGCACGTCGCGCGGATGCGCGAGAACATCGCAACGGCGCTGGGGATTCCCGTGGCCCGCGTCGGGGTGAAAGCGACGACGAATGAGCGGATGGGTTTTCTCGGACGAGGGGAGGGTATCGCCGCGATGGCAGTCGCCAGCGTGCTGTTGCCCGACTAGTCAAGATCTACGTTATCGTTAGTAACTTCCGACCAAAGATTCGATGGTCGGCAGGCATTCGCGGTGTTGCTATTGACCCTGAACGAGCTTTTCAGCTTTGCGGACAATGGTTGAAAAACGATCGCTCAACGCCGAGGCAATCCGCGCCAAATTGACAAAGGTCGGTCGGCGCAAATGTCGCTCAAAGAGAGAAAGCGAGGTAGCGTGCAGGCCGGTCAAACCGCCGAAATCCTCGTAATTGACGCATTTCTTCCGCCTGATTTCTGCCAGCAGATCGACGACAGCATCGGCAATTTTGTCGGCTTCGCGTCGTTTTACCGGACCAAGATGCGGGCGGCGAACGATGCCAAGCCACCTGACTAAAGTCTGGAATTTGCGAGTTTTATTCTTGTCCTGCCGCTGCGTCTTTCCTACTCAGGCACTGGCGGCGGCTTCGATCAAACCTCGAAATCGCCTCCCGCAGAGATTGATTACCCCCTTCAGAACCATCCCGACGAATGTTCGCTTTCTCCCTGGCATCGTTTGCGCACTGTACGCTTGCCTGCCCGCTGCCGGACGGGGTGCCGACCCCGCAGCAGCCAGTGTCCGAGCACAAAATACCTCGAGCGCCGACGGCGCACAGGCTCCGCCCGCGATCAACTTTCATGTGCTGCGCCCATGGCGGGTCGGTGCGGGCAGTCACGCCGTCATTCTGAGCCGCGTTGCGCCGCCGGCCCTGCCAGCACCCACCCCGCCAACCGCGGCGGAGTTTGCCGCTGCCGATGGCGGCTATGCCGGCGCGTTGGTGGACTGGGCCCGGCAACTCTGGCGCTGCACGCTGGAGATCGTGAAGCGCTCCGACTTGCACGACTTTCGTGTGCTGCCGCGGCGCTGGGTGGTCGAGCGCACCTTCGGCTGGCTGGGACGTTACCGCCGCTTGAACCGAGACTGCCAACGCCAAGCCCAAACCGGCGAAGTCATGGTCTGTCTGGCCATGAGCCGGTGATGCTCACCCGTTTGGCCAAGGGTTAATTGAGTTTTCAAACACGCTCTTAGACGAAATCCTCACCAAGCCGTGCCAGGAGATCTGGCGTCTTTGGGGTCGGCAATTCAGCGAGCGAAATTTTAAGGATGCGAATGAAGAGAAATAATTCGTAGTCTGTGAGGCAACGGCGGCGCGCTTCGATCTTCGTGACGAGCGTTCGGTCCACACTCCACCCCAAGCGTTGCAACATGGCGGCAACATCCCCTTGAGACCAGCCGTGCGCCTCGCGGATCTTCCGCAGGGCGGGTCCGAGAACATTGCGGACAGGCTGCTTTTTGATTTTCTTGTTTAGTTCCACTGTTGGCACGAAAAGCTAAAGATGAGAGAAAACTGATGTGGGCCACTAGGAGCACATTTTCGGGATTCATTGTTGACGGTGTAATCGCGTCCGTTAGCATCACGTCTCAGACCTTCTGCAATTTTATGTCCACCTCGGCTCCTGCATCCGTCGGAAATTCACTCACCCCGGTTTTTCAAACCGGCTGGCGGTGCGGAATTCCCAGGCAACTACCCATCGAAAAACCAACCGCCGCCAGACAAATAGTGCTTGACGGCCCGACCCCCATCCGCCGCATGCCCACCTTGTTAGGAACAACTCCGATTCCCTATGCATCTCCGCTTACTCACTCTCCTTCTGGCCTTGGCCTGCGTCCTGCCCGCTGCCGCGCAGGCCCCCTTCGCCCCCAATGAAGGCGCGCAACTCCTCAGCCACGGCGGCGGCGACTACACCTTCATCTGGAAGATGCGCGCCCAGTATATGTACTACCTTTCGTGGTCCTCGGACATCGCCACCTGGCATTACTTTCCCTATCTCTTGATTAGCTAAAGCGCCAGCTACCCCACCCTCAACATCGGCCCCGGCGCGACCGTCGTCTTCGGCACCAGCGGCAGCACCGCGCAATTCCGTTTCCATACCACGGCCACCACCATCTAAGTCCGGGCCGAATTCCAATCCGTCCAAGAGCTTGAGGATCGGGACGGCGACCACGTCCTGGACTATCTGGAAGTCCTCAACTCCCTCAACTCCCTCGACCCCCTCAGCGCCGCCGACACCGACGGCGGTGGGCTGCCGGATGACTGGGAGCGATTATGGTTTGGGAACATTACATCGCACAATGGCAGTGAACCTGCCGGTGATGGTTTCACCGTGGCGGAAAAATTCAAATTTAGCCTCAACCCCACTGCCGCCAATGAGAGCGTCACAGCCGCCATAGACCTCAGCTATGACGCACTGGGTAGGCTGCAAACTGCGGGTGCGGTGACTTACAGCTACGACGCGGAAGGCAATATCAAAAGCGCAGCGAATTGATTTCAAAACCCGACGGCAAATGAATCTGCATCTTTTCTCCATTCGCGGGCCTCGTCTGCTTCCTTGCCTGGCGGCTCTGCTCGTCAGTCTTTGCTGCCCACACCTTCACGCGCAGATTAGCGGGCCGGGCTGGCTTACTAATAAGGGGGGCTAATTATTCCAGGAACCGCACCCGGCGCCTCGCCGCCTTCGGGACTGGCCGGGGGAGGGGCCAATTCCTTTGCCGCCCCGTGGAGCGGCCCGATTGATGCGGACTACGCTACGGACGAAATCAAGGAACTGGCGCGCGGTCTGGAAAATGACCCTCTGCGGATTTTTAACTTTGTCCGCACCCAAATTCGTTACGAGCATTATTATGGGTGCAAAAAGGGCGCAGCGATGACGCTGCTGGAAAAGTCGGGCAACGACTTCGATCAATGCACCTTGCTCGTTTCGCTTTTGCGCGAAGCGGCTGCTTCCAACTCTGCGATCGGGAATGTCACCTACAAATACGGGATGATGACCATTCCGGGAACTGCCGCCGACCAGCGCGATTTTACTCGATGGTTGGGATTTGGTGATTGGCTCTCGATAAGAACCGAAACCGTCAATGGAGGTTGGCCTTATTTATCGGGGGCAGATAGATCCATTTTCTACAATAACGATTACGTCGCTTTAGCGCGCGTCTGCGTGGAGGCGGTGATCGGGGGAACAGCAAGGCTGCTCGATCCTTCATTCAAGAAACACACGGACATTGCCGGTATCGATATTAAGAGCGCGAGCGGTTACGTGCAAAGCACATTACTTACTCAAGCGGGCGGAACTTCCACTGCCGCCCAAGTATCCGGGATGAACCCCGTCAATCTCGGAACTCATCTCGGCACGCTCACGAACACTCTGGCAAATTCGCTGAAAACGGCCCCGGCAGGAGGAAACGCATCCGTCCTACAGGTCATCGGCGGTCGTCAGATTTCCGAGGCGGACAGTGCCGATTTTTCGACCGCCGCATACTTTGCTTACGATCAAGTTTTGGAAACGTGGTCTGAAATCCCCGGCGAGAAAGCTTCCACCATTGAAGTGACCTCCGCTTCGGGGCTGACGTGGACAACTCCGCTCGCGTTGCTGCGCGGGCGGCGATTATCACTCACATTTTCCGACACGAGCCCTTACAAAGCGCAAATCTGGCTGGACGATGTGATGCAGGTCGATGAAAGCACCCCCTCGGGCACTGAGATCACTGTGACGACGAGCGTCTATCATCCATTTCGCGATTTGACGGGGGCTGACACTAGGAGCCAGTCCGACAACGGTTTGAAATACCAGCGCCGTCCCGCCATTACCGGCATAGGCTCGTTCCCTGGCAGCTACGCAATTCTTTACGCTTTCGATCCCGGTGCGGATCATGTCCGGCAACGCGAGGAAAAGCTGGCAGGCTACCGTGCCCTGGGTCTCGCCGACAGCACGCGCGAAGTGCGCACGGAAACGCTGAATCTGATGGGCCTGCAATGGCTCCGGCAGTCCGCCATGGCGGAGCGCTTAATTGATCGGGGCACGAACACCGTGCGGATGAACTATCATCGCATGGGCCGCATCGGTCAGGAAGCGGGTTATTACGTCGATGTGGCGGTGCAATACGTTTCTTTGCAGCAGAGGCAAGGCGATCTGATTAAGCAGAGAAAGTCTTTCGAGCTGGGAAGCAATGTTGCCAGCGCCTTGGAACACGGGATCGTCGAACAGCTCCAACACGGAGAGGCAGTTTCCACCGTCGATATCATCACGTGGGCTTTGACCGGCAGGGGAGTGGTGAATCGCACGGTCTCGGGCAATACAGTCAAACTCATCCCGGCAGCGACGCTAATTCCCGCCAGCCCACCCGCCAACACCTGGCGCGGGACAGGGTATGCCGCGATCACGACGGACGGCAATGCGTCCAATGTCGGCATGATTATCAGCGGTGGCTACTTCGGCGGCTTTGCCATAAATCAAGCGGCCACCACGTCCACCTTTATCACGAACAACGCGATCTTTAGCCCAGCGGCCGTGATTTCGACCCCAATTACTCACGCTTCCACCTTCGGGGCGGACCCCGTTGATCTCGCAACGGGAGCTTTCACTTACGATCATGTCGATCTCGCGCTAGGCGGACCCGAACCGCGTGGGCTGGTCTTTTCGCGTTATTACAATACGCGGCTCCGGTAACAGGACGACGCCAAGCTCGGCTTCGGCTGGACGCATCAGTATTACCTCCGCTCGAACAAGCGTAGCGACAGTGAGGGCGCTTGGGGCGGCGGCACGCCCGTGCAGGCCGCGGCGGCCTTGGCGGCAACCGCAGCGGCCATTGATGTCTATGACATCAATGATGCCGGAGCGGACTCCGCGATGGTTCCAAAGAAGTGGGCTACAGCAATGCTGACATTGGGATGGGCTGTCGATCAGGTTTTTGAGAATGCGGTTTCAATCCAATTCGGCGAACGCACCCTGCAATTCCAACGCCTGCCGAACAACACTTTCGTTGCTCCGGCAGGATTGCCAGCCACACTTACGCCGACGACGTCTCCTGTCGGTTATGAACTGACCTTCCGGCACAGGAATACCGTCTTTTTCGAACACCCCGCCGCAAGTGCTCAAGGCAAAGGCACCAAGATTCGCGACCAGTATAATAAGGAACTAAACCTTGCCTATAATGGAGACGGCACGCTGAACACGGTGACAGACTCTTATGCGCGTGTTCTAACTCTCAGCTATGCCAGCGGCAAGCTCACTGGAGTTTCCGATGGCACCGGACGTACCGTTTCCTACGGACGAGATGGTTCCACGGGGCTCGACCTCGCGACATACACCGACCCCGAAGGCAAAGCCTGGTCTTACGACTACTTGCCCGGCCATCGCCTCGAAAAAATTCGTGACCCTGATAGCACCGGCCCGACTAATCGCATTATCGTTCAGAACGTCTATGACGTGTTCGACCGCGTAAAGGAGCAGTGGACCTACGGGGTTTCCACGAAGGCGTGGAAGCTGTATTATTCGAGCAACGCCACAGTCGAAAAAGACCCGCTGGGCGGCCGGCGCACGCTCATCTACGACGATAAGCACCGCCTCGCCGCCGAGATTGACGCTGGCGGACGCAAGATCATCTATGGATACGACGGACAGGATCACCGGACGAGTGTTACTACTCCGAATTCTGAAACCACAATCACGCTTTACGACGGCAATCACAACCCGACGCTGATACCGATCATCTTTCCAAAACGACGCAGCTTTTTTACGACGGACAACAGCGGCCCGATTACACAATCGACCGTCGCGGCAAGACTTGGGATGTGTCCTTCAATACCTAGCATCAGCCTTGGACCAGCACTACACCAGAGGGCGTGAGCACCGAACTGGTTTAATACACGTCCGGCGCGAACGCCGGTCTATTGTGAAAAAATACAGCCAATGGTACTTACACGACCACTTACGAATACGATACCAATGGATACGTGAATAAGATCATCTATCCGAATACAAAATTCGAGACCTTTCTCAACAACGCTCGCGGAGACGCCGCCTCGCACACAGACCTGCGAGGATACGTTACCGGATATACTTATAATAAGCTGCGGCAGCTCCTTATCAGCACTCTGCCTACCGTTAACGGCGTCAGCTATTACTTGGAAAACATTTACGACAATGCCGGTAATCTCTGGAAGCAATACGACCGCTATCGAAACCCGACCGCGACCAATTATACCGTCACCCAAAAGCCGTGGGTGACGACGTTCGCCGATACTGAGTCGGTGACGCGCACTTATGACAAGCGGGACTGGTAGGGAAAGACGATTGATACCCGGAATAACGAAAGTCGCACCGAGTATCTCGCCGATGGACGTGTGCAAAAGACTTGCGACCGCCTGAATCGTCAGAGCACTGAACTGACTTACAATACCAACGGGCAGCCGCTCGACACGCGGACGCCGAAACCAAACGGCAGCGGCGGCTGGGCGACAACCACGAACACCTACACTGTTCGCGGGGAGCTGTGGAAGGCTACCGACACTTTCGGATATACGGAGTTTACGAACGACGAAAACGGCAAGCTGCGGTATCGGAAGAACCGCTGCGGCTACACCTGGGAACTGACCTACAACAAGGATAACCAGCTCGAAGACATGGTTTCACCCGTCACTACTCGCACATGGCAAAAGCGATACGATGCGCGCGGCCTGCTGCACACCGTGCAGGAGCTGTCCGGGCAGCTAACCACTCTTACACCCGACAACATGGGGCGGGTGCAGTATCTCGACGATCCCCTTAGCCGAATCACATCCACTTACGATGACGAAGGTCGGCTCGATACCTTGCAAGAGAACACGACTGGTGCTCCGCTGATTGATCGTGATTACGATGCCTTGGGGCGGCTCATCAAGTATCAGCACGGCAGCGACTACACGCTGCAATAGATCTACCTGGATACTGACGCGACGAATAAGAACGCCTTCCTTCTGCGCTACCCTGGCAACAAGGATGTGCGCTACGATTTCGACATTCGCGGACGACTTTGGAAGGTGAAGGATTGGAACAACAAGACAACAACCTATCAATACGACAATGTGGGGCGATTGGAATGGACCTACCGCCCTAATAACACGAAGCGGCATGTCGCTTATGATAATGCGGGGCAGATCACCAAAATTGAAGAGTTAGATGCCGACGACAAGGTCATCGCTCTTTTTAGTTATCCAGCCTATTGGAACAATGGGCAGCCCGCAAA
>JAYWEB010000190.1:0-11219 GCA_043779575.1 Chthoniobacter sp.
GATGTGCCCGATCTGCCGCTCGACGTGGGCGCGGAGTTGCCGGGCGATTTCCGGGAAGGTGAACGAGAGGCGGTCGTCTGCGAGTGTGATCATGGGCGGGTGGGTCGCAAAGGTGTGCGGGAAGTCTTAATCTTAATCTTAATCTTAATCGTAATCCCGCCCGGAGGGCGGAACGGCGGGATGGTCAACGAGCCCAAACCGCTGCGCGCTCCGCTTGCCGATTAAGATTACGATTACGATTACGATTAAGAACCGGCATTTCGTTACATCCTCTGCGGTTTTGAAAAGGCTCACCAGTCGCCATCGCGAATCTGGCGGGAAATTTCCGAGACGCGTTTGGCGGACACGCCGCGCATCGCGCGCAGGAGTTCCGCGACCACGGTGGGACGTTCGCGGATGATGGCGAGCAGATCGCTCGAAACCTTCCCGGCCAGCGCCAGCAGCGCATCGGGGTTTTCACCCAGCTCCTCGGCCAACCGGCGGATGGTCCCTTCGCCCGGAGGCGGCTGTTCCCCGCGCTCGATCTTGCTCAAGTAGGAAGGCTCGATGCCTACGCGCCCGGCGACCTTGCGCAGGGAGAAGGTGGGATCGTTCTCCGCTTGGGCCATCCGTCTGACGCGCAAAGTTTCACCGAAATCAAGATCGTCGCTCATGGTGTGGTTCGGATACTACACGGAAGAGATGCCGCGTCAAGGCTCGGGGATTGGCAACGCCGTATTTGCGCGGGGAAAGCTGAGCTTCGTGGTGAGGGGCGGGACGGCCTGGAGCCAGGGCGGCGGCGCGTGAACCCGAAATGCACCACTGCCGGAAACCACAGATGGCGCAGATTCATCCATTGATTCGTGGTCGGTGGAAAAAGGGCCATGACTGGCGGCAAAAACTAAAGACCGAGCCGCAACCGGAGCGCATCGTCCACTCTCTGCATTTCGGCAGGCGTCAATGCACAGAGTCGGCGCATCAGCTTCGCTCCGGAGATGGTCTGCACCTGCTGGAGGTGAAAGGCGCCGGGTTGGAGAAATGGCTTTGGCATCCCGAGTTCCCAGCGATGCCCGCGCAGCGCGGTGGTGTGCAAGAGCACGGTGAACAGGTCGGGCTGATCGTCCGCCGGTTCTCCGGTGAGCAGCAGCGCGCAGCGCCCGGACGATTGGAAAATCCCGTGCTCGCCAACGGCGCGGCGGCTGTGCGATTTCGTCCGCACTCATTCCCATGACTCCCCCAACCTTTCATCCGTCACTCGACATCGAGCGGCTCGACGCGCTGCTGCGCCGGGCGCTGGTTTTCAATCACATCTACGACGCCATGATCGTGGCCGCACCGGACGGCACGATCCGCGATTGGAATTCCGGCGCGGAGCGGATGCTCGGCTGGTCGCGGTCGGAAGCGCGCGGGCACACTCCCGCGCTTTTCCACCGCCCGGCGGATGCGCCCACGCTGTGGCCGTCCAT
The DNA here is from genome assembly GCA_043779575.1 of Chthoniobacter sp. Taxonomy (GTDB): domain Bacteria; phylum Verrucomicrobiota; class Verrucomicrobiia; order Chthoniobacterales; family Chthoniobacteraceae; genus Chthoniobacter. The sequence continues at coordinate 1,446 of JAYWEB010000190.1, forward strand.
CCACACGGTGGTGGCGCGGCAGGGCCGGTGGAGCGGGCGCACGGCGTTCGTGCGAAAAAATGGGGACGAAGGCTGGTGCGGCACGGTGGCGCTGCCGCTGCTCGATCACGCGGGCAATGTCTGGGGCACGCTCCTCGCGCTGAGCGAACCGGAGGATGAATCCTCCGCGCTCCCCGCTCCGCCCGCCGCGCGCGTGACCCTCCAGTGGCCCGAGGAATCGCTGCTCACCGACGAACGCTTTCTCCTCCGCGCGCTGATCGACGCCGTGCCGGACGCCATGTTTTGCAAAGACCGCCAAGGCCGCTACCTGCTGCAAAACGAGGCGCACCACGTGCTCTTCGCGATCAGCGAGGATGAGGCGCTGGGCCAGACGGCGTTTGATTTTCCCGGCATGCAGAGCCACGCCGCGCTGTATCACGCGGACGATATGACGGTGGTGCAAACGGGGCAGCCGGTGGTCAATCGCGAGGAGCCGTTCGCGCGGGCGGACGGAGCAGGCGGGTGGCTGCTCACGTCGAAATATCCGCTGCGCGACGAGGCCGGGCAGATCCTCGGCGTGGCCGGCATCTCGCGCGACATCACGCAGATGAAACACGCGGCGAAGGAGCTGCGGGAGGCGCAGCTCCGGCTGATCGACCATGTGGAAAATTCGCCGCTCGCGGTGATCGAATGGGAGCCGGACTTCCGCATCGGGCGCTGGGCCGGGCAGTCGGAGGCGATTTTCGGATGGACCAGCGCGGAGGTTTCCGGTCGGCACTTTGGCGAGTTTCCGTTTGTGCATCCCGACGACGAAGCACTGGTGAACAACGTGGTCGGGCGGCTGGTGGATGGCCGCGACCGGCGCAACACCTCGGCCAATCGCAACCTGACCAAGAGCGGACGAGTGGTGCATTCGATGTGGCAAAATTCCGTCCTGCACGACTCCTCGGGCCGCATCGTCTCGATCCTCTCGCTCGTCCAGGACGTGACCGACCGCGTGGTCGCGGAGGAGGCCGGGCGCAAGGCGGCGGGCGAGCGGCGGGCTCTGGAGCGCAAACTCCAGGAGACGCAAAAACTGGAAAGCCTCGGCATCCTCGCCGGCGGGATCGCGCATGATTTCAACAACCTCCTCGGCGCCGTGCTCGGCAATGCCAGCCTCGCGCGCATGGACCTCGCCCCGGACTCGCCGGTGCAGACCTGCCTCGAACAAATCGAACTCGCCGCGCACCGCGCCGCCGAACTGTGCAAGCAGATGCTCGCGTATTCGGGGAAGGGGCATTTCGTCGTCCAGCAGCTCGATCTCAACGCGCTCATCGAGGACACCACGCGGCTCCTCCAGGTCTCCATCACCAAACGCGCGGTCCTCCAATTTCACCTCACCGACGACCTCCCCCCAGTCCTCGGCGACGCCACGCAGCTCCGCCAGGTGGTGATGAATCTCGTCATCAACGCCTCCGAGGCGCTCGGCGAAACCAGCGGCTTCATCAGCATAACCACGGGGGTCACCCGCGCCGACCACGCCTATCTCGCGGGCACGTTTTTCGCCCCCGATCTGCCGGAGGGCGACTACCTCTTTCTGGAAATCGCCGACACCGGCGTGGGCATGACGCCGGAGGTGCTCGGGCGCATCTTCGATCCGTTTTTCACCACGAAGTTCACCGGCCGCGGGCTGGGGCTGGCCGCCGTCCTCGGGATCGTGCGCGGACACCGCGGGGCGCTCACGGCCACGAGCGAACGCGGGCGCGGCACCACTTTTCGCATTCTCCTCCCCTGCGCCTCGGGCCCCGTGGACACGCCCATCCCGAACGGCGCATCGAAGCCGGAGTGGCGCGGCAGCGGGCTCGCGCTCGTGGCGGACGACGAAGAAAGCGTGCGCGCCACGGTCGCGCGGATGCTGGAAATGATCGGCTTCACGACCCGGCTCGCCGCAGACGGCCAGGTCGCGGTGGACGCCTTCCGGGCCGCGCCCGAGCGGTTCAAACTTGTGGTGCTCGACCTCACCATGCCGCACATGGACGGCGAGGAAGCCTTCCGCCAAATCCGGCAAATCCACGCCGACATGCGGGTGCTGCTGATCAGCGGCTTCAACGAACAGCAGGCCATCGAGCGCTTCACCGGCAAAGGACTGGCCGGCTTCCTCCAAAAACCGTTCACCGTCCACGCCCTCCGCGAAAAGCTGCAGCAGATCTTCCCGCCAAACTGACGCGGCTACCGCGCGCCGCGCGTCTTCACCGCGGCTCCGTCCGCGATGGCGTCGGGTGGGTGGAGGATGACGGTCTGGCCGGGCTGGAGGCCGGTGCGGACTTCGGCGGCGAGGCCGTTGCTGTGGGCGATTTCGACTTTGGTGAGGCGGGCTTGGCCGCCGGAAAGGAGGAAGGTCATCCAGTCGTTACCGCGGCGAAAAAGCGCACCGGTGGGGACTTGGAGCACGTTCGCGCCGTGCCAGGTGAGGATGCGGGCTTCCACGCGGAAACGATCGCCGAGCGGGTGCGTGGCGGGGATCGGCGCAGTGAATTCCACGCGCACTTTCACGCGCTGCTCCTCCACGCCGAGCGCGCTGACTTTGGTGTAGCCGCCGGGCTCGACGACGGCGACTTTTCCGCGCAGCGGTACGTCTCCGCCCCACTGCTCGATGCTGACCTCCGCGCCGGGCTGCACGCCCACGGCGTCGCTGGAGAGCAGTTCGATCTCGGCTTCGAGATCGGTGGGGTCGCCGACTTCCATGAGCGGCACGCCGGCGGCCACGGTGCGCGCGCTTTCCTCCTGCACGCCGAGGACGAAACCGGTGATCGGTGAGAGCAGCGTGAACGGTTCGGATTTTTCCGTCGCCGGAGTCTGCACCTGAGCCAGCGCGGCCTGCGCCTGCACGCGCTCAAATTCCGCCACGCGGATGGCAAACTCCGCGGAGTGCAGCTCGCGCGCGATCATCGCGACCTGGGTTTCCGCGGTGTCCCATTCCTTCGTCGAGATCGCGCCTTTGGTTTTCAAATCGGCGGCGCGCGCCTTCTCCTTCTCCGCGAGGGTGAGGGAGGCTTGGAGGCGCTCGACTTCGGATTCGGCGCGCATCTTCGTGGCGGCGGCGGCGTTGGCGCGGGCTCCGGCTTCGGCGCGGGCGCGGGGATCGAGGAAGGCCGACGGCTGCGCCTGGATAGTGGCGAGCACGGTCTGGCCAGCGACGATGCGGTCGCCGGCGCGGAGCGCGATGCGGTTCAGGTAGCCGGAAATCGGCGGCGAAATCATGTAGCGATGCCGGATGCGGGTCTTGCCTTCCTCCAGCACCATGACGTCGAGCGGCGCGGTGGTGACGCTGGCCGTCTCGACCTCGATGGCCCGCGGGCGCAGCCCCGCGACGATGGCGGCGACGAGCGCGGCGACGATGCCGAGCGGGATGAAGCGCCGCCAAGCGCCGGGTTTGCGCTTGTCGGACCGTGTTGCGGAAACGGTGGAAGTCGGTTTGGCAGTCATGGCTGCGATGAAGGCTGATGCTGCGTGGCGCGGACGCCCTCGTCCGCGACGGTCTGGCGGACGCCCCGTCCGGCGAAGCCTGCGGCGGGCGGGGCGCCCGCGCCACAGCCGCGGACGGAGGCATCCGCGCCACGCGGGGGCGGCGCACACAAGATCGGGAAGTGGTTAATCATGGAATCAGTCGCGCGCTTTCAACACGCCGAGCAGGTCGAGCCGCTGGATGCGACGGCTGACGACGGCGAAGGAAAAGCCCGCGGAGAGCAGGACTATGAGCACAGCCGTGGCATAAGTGCGAGCGGTGAGCACGAGCGGCAGCCGCACGCTCTCGGTGCTGGCGGTGCCGACGATGCCCTGCGCGAGCAGGCTGCCGATGACGAGGCCGACGGGCAGCGCGACGAGCGTGAGGAGGGCCAGTTCGCCGATGAGCACGGCGGCGACTTCGCGGTGGGTGAAGCCGAGGACGCGCAGCGTGGCGAGGTCGAGATTGCGTTCGGAAAGGGCGATGCGCGCGCTGTTATAGACGACGCCAAACGCGACCACGATGGAGAAGGAAAAATACAATCCCTGCACGAGCCCGATCATGTCGGCGGTGCTTTTGCGAAAGCTCGCGCGCACCGCGCTTTTGATGCCGAGCGCGGCGACCCGCGGCGATGCTTTCACAGCCTGGAGAAAGGCCGGCCAGTGGCTTTGATCCACGGTGAGATAGGCGCCGCTGACCGTGGATCCTTCGCGCATGAGGCGGCGCAGCGCTTCCACATCCATGTAGGCCGCGATGCCGGCGTAGTCGGTGACGAGTCCCTGGATGGTCGCCTCGCAGGTCGGGCGGCGGCCTTCCTGGATTTCGAGGATGATGCGGTCGCCGGGTTTCGCGCCGAGAATTTCCGCGAGCTTCGCGGAGACGAGCAGCCCATCGGGCGGGAGCGCGAGCGGCTGGCGGTCGGCGTCGAGCAGGCGGCTGAGCTGGGCCGCGCGCGGGACGCCCGTCACGCCGAGCCGCCGGCTGCGATGCCCGAAGCGCAAGCGCGCGGGCACGCTGCGAAAGGCTTCGGCGCGGACCACGCCGGGCAGGTGCCGCATGGCGCTGAGCGCCGCGCCGGAGCCGGGTTCGATGAGGCTGAGCGTCACGTCCTGCCGCTGGGCTTCCTCCCACTGCACGCGGATGAGGTAGTCGATGGCCTCGCGCATCGAGCCCGGCACCACCGGGATGCCGGTGGCCAGCGCGAGCCCGAGCGCGGTGAACGCGGCCTGCCACGGTTTGCGTTCGAGGTTTCGCAATGCCATGCGGAAGGCCGGCGACGCCAGCCGCGCGAGACCGATGCGCTCAAACAGCGAGGCGTGAAACTCCGTCGGCGGCTCGGGCCGCATGGCCTCGGCGGGCGGCAGTTTCACCGCCTGCCGGACCGCGCCGATGACGCCGATAAACGCGGCCCCCGAGCTGACCAGGAACGCCCAGAAGATGGCCGGCGTGGCGAGATGAAAGGTGAGCAGCGGGAACCGGAAAAAGCGGTGGTAGATGCCGACGACATTGGTGCCCATCCACACGCCGACAAACGCGCCGACCACGAGGGCAAAGGCGACGATGACGAGCGCGAATTTCAGGTAGTGGAAACCAACCTGCCGCGAGGAATAGCCAAACGCCTTGAGCTGCGCGATCTGCTCGCGCTGGAGCCGCACGAGGCGCGTGAGCACGGCGCTGCTCATGAAGGCCGCGATGCTGAGGAAGACGGTGGGAAACGCGACGGAGAGCGCGCCGAGGATATTGATCTCGTCGTCGAGCCGCTTCGCCGAGGCGTGGTCCCGCCGGTCGTAGGCGATGAGCCCGCCGTACGGCGCGAGCACGCGGTTGACCGCGGCCATCACCGGCGGATTCGTCGCGCCCGGCGCGACGTCGAGGAGCACGCTGTTGAACGCGCCATCGAGCTGGAAGGCGTTGGCGAGTTCGCGCTCGTTCATCCAGAAAACGCCGAAGCGCCGGTTGTCCGGCAGCGTGTCGCCGGCCCGCGCTTCAAAGACAAACTCCGGCGAGAGCGCGATGCCGACGACTTTCAGCGTCTGCCGCGCGCCGTGGATGATGGCGGTGATTTCATGGCCCGGCGCGAAATGGTGCGCGTCTGCGAACGCCTCGCCAACCACGACTTCATTGCGGCTGCCGAGTGCAGGGAGTCGGCCGCGGCGGAGGAAAAGGGTGTGCAACCGTTGCGGTCGGTCGTCGGGGAGGGAGATGATCGTGCCATCCGCCGGCTCGGCCAGCCCCGGCAGATCGAGCGTCACATTGCCCGTGACCCGCGTCTCCACGGCGGCGACGCCCGGCAGCGCGGCGAGCCGCGTCCGCAAAGCATTCGGCGCGCGTTTCAACTCACAGAAAACGTCCCCAAACTGGTGCTGCGTGTAGTAGGCGTCGCGCGTGGATTCGAGCGAGAGGATGAGGCTGCGCATCATGATCATCATCGCCAGCCCGCAGGCCATGATGATGCCGACGGCAAACATCTGGCCCTTCATTTTGCCGATGTCGCGGAGGAGCTTGCGGTCGAGCGCCTTCATGGAATCACGGGTGCCCGATGACGGGGCAGTTTGAAAAAAACCACGCCGTCATTCTGAACCGAGTTTCGCCGTGGGCGCAGGCGGGCGCGCTGTCTCGCGGACTCGGCTCTTCGCTGCGTTCCGGTCGCAAAGCCTCCCGGAACTCCGCTCAGAATGACGGCGGTTTTTTTTACCACGACACGCCGGCGGAATGACCAATCGACTACATCTGTGCTGGTGCAGTTTTTCCTCATTCTCATCACCACGCCAGCGAGCGCACCGGACGGCGCGTTTGGTTTTCCCGGATGTCCACGATCACGCCGTCGGAGAGCTGGATCACGCGGTCGGCCATGTCGGCGAGCACGGCGTTGTGGGTGATGAGGACGGTGAGCGTGCCGAGGTCGAGATTCACGCGCTCGATGGCTTCGAGCACGGTGATGCCCGTCTTCACATCGAGCGCGCCGGTCGGCTCGTCGCAAAGCAGCACCTCGGGCCGCTTCGCAATGGCCCGCGCGATGGCCACGCGCTGCTGCTGGCCGCCGGACATCTGCGAGGGAAAATGATCCATGCGATCCGTGAGTTCCACGAGCGCGAGCGCGGCCTCCGGGGTCATCGGGTCGCGCGCGATCTCGGTGATGAGCGCCACATTCTCCCGGCCGGTGAGGCTGGGGATGAGATTGTAGAATTGGAAAACGAAGCCGACGGCGTCGCGGCGGAAGCGCGTGAGACCGTCCTCATTCGCGCCCGCGAGGTCTTTGCCGCGATAGGTGAGCGTGCCGCCGGTCGGCGTGTCGAGTCCGCCGAGGATGTTGAGCAGCGTGGATTTTCCCGAGCCCGACGCGCCGAGCAGGACGATGAGTTCGCCCCGGTAAAGATCGAGGTCCACGCCATCGAGCGCGCGGATCTCGGCCTCGCCGCTCGGGTAAATTTTCGTGAGCCCGCGCGCCTGAAAAAGCGGTTCGCGGGCTGCGCCGCGCGACGACGCACTCGCGGGCGCGGCGGGTGTGGCGATCATGCTCGGATTCACTGGCGCGGAGTATCGGCGAGGAACTTTGATTTGTCAGCCGCGGGCTCTGCTCGGCCTTCCGCAAGGCGCGCATCGCTCGCGCTGATTATTTTGTTCACCCCAGCCGGTGCCCGGGTGGCCGCCAAGGCTCATACCGATCTGGATCAACTTTCGGGGAGCAGGACACCGCGGCTCACCCGCCCGCCACCGAAACGGAGTTTCGCCGGAGGCAGGCGTTCCCAAAGCGCTGCGCTAACTTTGGGAACGAGAGGGCAAACTTTGGAAACGAGAGGGAAAGGGGCAAGTCCGCCTCATTGGGCAAGACAGGAGGCAGGCGGGTGCCAGCGCCTATTTCGCCGGCTTGAGGACTATTTCGACCTTCCCGTTTTCCACGAACTTCACGGCCGGATAGTTGCCCTTCGGGATCGAAACGATCAGCGGGCAGGCGAACTCGGCGTCGTCGCTCTTCTTTTGGGAGGTGCCGGTGAAATGCAGTTCCGCAATCCCGCCCCGCAAAGAAACCTTCGCCACTTGGTATTCCCACATGGCATGGCCGCGGTGGATGACGGCGAGGATGGTGTGCGTTTTGAAGGCATCGGGCGCGAGCCGGTGAGATTTATCCTGCATGACGAAAGCCGCTCCGAAGACGCGGTCAAATTGCTCTTGATCCTGAATGATCACGAAGGACGTGGCGGCATCGGGCTCGAATTTATTGGAGACAAAGTAGCCGCCGTACGTGTCGAACGGCGTCGCGGCTTCCCCGGCGGGAAAGGCGGGTGTGGCCGTGAGCAGGAGGAGGAGCAGGAGAAGTTGGAACGGGTTCATGATGGGAGCGGAATGGGCGGAGAGCGGCTGGGTTCGACCACGGATAACACAGATTTTTCAGCAGCCAATCCGTGAAATCCGCGGTTGCAAAAAAACTGTGCGACCTCGCTTCGCCATCTCGTTCCCAAAGTTAGCGCAGCACTTTGGGAACGAGCGGATCGTCCGCGCGGAAGCCTCAGTGCGCGGTGGCTTTTTCCGCGCCGAGGCCGGTCTGGGAGCGGACGCTGAGTTCGTTGAATTTCGCCTCGGCTGCGCCATCGCGCGGGGTGAGCACGGTGCCGAGGTAGGCGGCGAGGAAGCCGATGGGGATGCTGAGGATGCCAGGGTTTTCCAGCGGGAAAATGGGTGCGTGCTGGATGAGATGGCGCGCGGCTCCGGTGACGGTCGCGGCATCGACGCCCATGATGCTCGGGCTAATCAAGATGAGCGCGATGCTGCCGACCAGCCCCGCGATCAGCCCGCAGACAGCGCCCGCGGTGTTGAAGCGTTTCCAAAAAATGCTGAGCACGATGACCGGCAGATTCGCGCTCGCAGCGACGGCGAAGGCGAGCGCGACGAGGAAGGCGACGTTCACGCTGGAGCCGAGCCCGATGGCGATGGCGATGGCGATGGCCCCGACGACGAACGCCGTGATGCGGGCGACGCGCACTTCTTCGCCGGGTTTCTGCTCCCGGCCGTGGTGCATGACGTTGGTGAAAAAATCGTGGGCGAAGCTCGTGCTGGCGCTGATCGTGAGGCCGGCGACGACGGCGAGAATCGTGGCGAACGCGACGGCGCTGATGAAGGCGAAGAAGACTTCGCCGCCGAGCGCCTGCGCGAGGAAGGGCGCGGCCATGTTCGGGTTGGGCTTGCCGTTCACCACGAGGTGATCGGGATTCAAAATGCTCGCCGCGCCGAAGCCGAGGAAGGTCGTGAGAATGTAAAACGTGCCGATGATGAGCATGGCCCACACGACGGAGGCGCGCGCCGTTTTCGCATCGGGCACGGTGTAAAAACGGACGAGCACATGCGGCAGTCCGGCGGTGCCGAAGACGAGCGCGAGCCCGAGCGAGATGAGATCGAGCGGACCCCAGCCGGTGCCGACGTGCGCGCCGTATTTCATCCCCGGCTGCATGAAGTCGGCGGTGATTTCCTTGCCGCCTTTGTGAAAGGTGATGCTGTGCAGCGAGTCGAAAAAACTGACGAAGCTGTAGTCGAATTTTCTGAGCACGAGGACGCTGAGGAAAATCGTCCCGCTCATCAGCAGGATGGCTTTGATCATCTGCACCCAGGTCGTCGCGAGCATCCCGCCGAAGACGACATAGACGATCATCAAAATGCCGACGCCGATGACGGACGTGGTGAAGCCGTCGAGGTGCCACGCGGGGATTTGCAGGCTCGGGATGAGCGTGGAGACGAGCACGCCCGCGCCGACCATTTGCGCGACCATGTAGAAGGTCGAAACGGTGAGCGTGGAAAGCGAAGCCATCGCGCGCACGGGGCGCGGGCTGAGGCGGTAGGCGAGCACGTCGGCCATCGTGTATTTGCCGGCGTTGCGCAGCGGCTCGGCGACGATGAGGAGCACGGTGAGATACGCGACGAGCCAGCCGACGGAATACATGAAGCCGTCGTAGCCCGCCGTGGCGATCATGCCGGAAATGCCGAGGAAGCTGGCCGCGCTCATGTAGTCGCCGGCGACGGCGAGGCCATTCTGCCAGCCGGTGATGCGGCGCCCGGCGGCGAAGTAGGCGGAGGAACCCTGCGATTTTCGCGCGGAGAAATACGTGATGACAAGGGTCGCGGCGACGAAGCCGAGGAACATGAACAGCGCCGTGTGGCTGTGCGGTGCGGCGGGCGCGGCGTCGGCGAGGAGAGTGAAAGTCATGGGTTAGCGTTTGCTGAATTTCCCGAGCAGCGCCGCCGCCTGCCGGTCCCATCCCGCTGCCACGGCGACATAGATGAAGGCGAGCGCCCAGGCCATGAAGAACTGCGAGAGCGCG
>JAYWEB010000191.1:0-4500 GCA_043779575.1 Chthoniobacter sp.
GTCATCAAGGTGGACAAGACCGAGCGCCGCATCGGCCTCTCGCTCAAAGCCGCGAACTACAGCGAAGAAGACATCAAGCGCGAAGCCGCCGCCTTCGACGCCGTCAAACCCGGCGAAGACATGGTCGGCCTCGAACATGCCTTTGCCGCCGCCGCCGAGGAATACCGCCCCGGCGACCGGAAGAAGTAATTCATCCGCACGGCTCCGGAACTTATTCCGGGGCCGTGCGATCTTCCTTTCACCAAACTCAAAATCCTATGCCTGCACCTGAAATCACCGCCTACGTCAAAACGCAATGTGGCTGGAGCAACGGCGTCCGCGCCGTGCTCAAGAAATACGAACTCGCCTACACCGAGAAGGACATCATCCAGAACCCGGCCTTCCGCTGGGAGATGGAGCAGAAAAGCGGACAGCCGCTCAGTCCCTGCGTCGAGGTGAACGGCGTCATGGTCGCCGACATCAGCGGCGAGGAACTCGAACAATACCTGCTCCAGCAGGGCCTCGTCGGCAGCACCGACCAGACCACCAGCGTCCCGCTCAACGCCGCCTGCTCGCAGGCCGAGCACGATGCCATGGCCCGCGGCATCCCGCTGAAGGTCCAGAGCTGAACCAACCTCGCGAGCTTGTCTCGCGACCCAGAGAAAGCCGCGCCCTGGAAACGGGGCGCGGTTTTTTTTGACCTGCGCCTGGGTGAAAAAAGGAGCCAAGTCTGAGCCGATTGAGGGGTTGTCGGCGGGAGTCGGCACACCGGACCGGCCCCCGTTCCGGCATGCGAATAGTCTTTGCAATTCGGCACCGCATTTCCAATCGTCCCGCCCTTCCTGCACATGAAATTCACAGCACTCACATCCGCGCTCTTCCTCGCCGGCAGCATCGCCGCAGGCGTGGTGCTCCTCGCTGGTTGCGGCGAGAGCAAACCCGGTGCGGAGACCGCGGCGGCGGGTTCTGCGCCGGTGGAAATCACCACGTCCTCGGGGACGGCGATGACATGGCCAAAGAATCCGCATCCGGCATCGCGCGCTCCACCGGTCACGGCGGACCAAAGGACGACGCGCCTTTTGGGGCCAATGAGATGCGCCTGACCGCACGGCAGTGGGTCGCGACATTCGTGATTTTCCTCGCGTTCCTCCTCGCCGTGCCGCCGATCTGGGAAAGGTGCGAGCGCTTCGACACCGCGGCGGATTACCGCATCCCGTACGCGCTGAGCAGCGACTACTGGCTCTATTCTCGCCCGAAATTTTGCCCAGCGAACTCTACGCCGACGCCAGCCACCCGCTGACCGCCGGCTACGAACTCATGGCCAAACGCACCGTCGCCGACGCCGCTTTCCGGCGGTGGCTCGGGAAACCGTGACGGCGATCCGCATTTGAAAGACCGCCGTCATTCTGAACGGAGTGAAGAGCGCGAGACAGCGCGTGGCCCCAATCCTGACTCTGCGTGGGCGGAGGCGGTCTGGAGAAATGTGCGCGCCATCACTCCCACCGCCTCCGCCCGCTTTACAGTCAGCGATCCTTCACTCCATTCCCGCCCGCCTTCGCCCGCCGGGAATTACGTTCAGGATGACGGCGTTTTTTCAAACCGAGCCACCGCCCCGCCCGCTCACTCCCGCCCGCCTCCGCCCGCTCACTCTTCCGGCGCGGGCAGCTCTCAAAGGGGCAAACTCAGCGCGCTGCGGCGTTGGCCGTCATCGGTCTGCGCAACGATCCCAGGAATCGCTGACGCAGAAAGTCCGGGCGGGGGTCAGGGTGTCGGCACCCCCAGCGACTCGACGATGCCGATGAAATAGCCGAGCTGCAGCCGGTAGTCATCCTTGCCGCGGGCCGCGAGAATGAGCAGCTCGCGTCCCTGCGCGTCCTTGCCGACGAAGAGGGCGTAAACGCCGAGCAGCCACTGGCGGTCGGCGAGTTTGTCCGCCGACCGCGCCTGCCGCAGAAAGGCCTGGCCCATGGCAAAAATGCAATCGGGCGTGATCTCCGTCCACAACACCGGCACGGAGCCAAACTGCGAGACGGCTTCGACCTGCATCTCGCTCGCCCGGCGGGCGCCGCCGGGGATGAGCAGGTTGGGCTTTTTCACCAGCGGCTCGGCGTAGCCGGTGGTGGTGAGGTCGGCGATGAGCGTCGCTTTGAAGCGCGCCAGCCACTCGGCTTTCGTGGTCATGGAGGCGAGCAGATGCTTGCCGGATTCCGTTTGGGCCGACGCGGCCTTGGCCATGTTCATGGCGTCGGCATAGCGGAGCTGGCCGCAGAGTCCGAGGAGCTTCGGCTTCAAATCGGCGAGCGCCTTTTGGTCCGCCGCCTCCAATGCCGCCAGCCGGGCGGTTTCGCCAGTCCTGGCCGCGACGATTTTCGACTGCAAATCCGCCGCGACCGGCTCCAGCCGGGCTCCCAGCACGCCGGGTTGCGTGAGCTTTGCGCGGGTGGCCTCCAGGTCGGCGAGGGATTTTTCGTAGTCCACCAAAGTGGCCGCCGCCGCCGCCTGTTTCCTGGCCCCGGCATAGGCGGCGAAGTCGGCGAGGAAGGGCGCGGCGAGCGTCTTATACTCCCCCACCCACGCCGCTTTGGGCGGAAAGGGCGTGGCGTGGAACTTCGCCAGCAGCGCCGCGGCGCTTTCGTAGTCCTGCATGGCCCAGTCTTTGATCCCGCAGATCAGGAGAGCGACGGCCTCCTCGCCCTCGGGCTGCAGGGCCTCGACGGTGGCGGCGGGCACGGGGGTTTCCAGCGCCCCGAGTTTCGCCAGTGCGAGAAAAAAGTCCGCCAAACGCTGTTCGGTCGGGTCGGCCGAAAACGCGCCGCGCTCGACGATTTTGGCAAACTCCGCGCGGCCCTCGTCCGCCCGCCCGGCCAGAAATTCGGCGAGGCCGGCGTGGACCGTGATCCAGTTCAGACGCGGCTGCGGGACATCCGGCAGCGCCTCTAGCGCGCGAAAAGCCGCCGCCGCATTTTGGCCATCGCTCCCCGCGATGAGCATGCGCGCGGCCTGGTATTTCCGATCCGCGCCACTGCCGCTTTTGGGGTCTTCCTCAGGATCGACCGGCCCCGTTTTTCCACCACGATGCGACGCAAGCACGAGCATCCCCACCGCCAGGGCGATCACCGCACCGGCGCAGATCAGCCATTTCGGCTGGAGCTTCGGACCGCGCGCGCGCCGCTCCTTCGCGGCGTGCAGTTCGCTGCGCGCGTATTCGAGCGCCTTGATCATTTCATCGTAGCTCTGAAACCGGTCCGCCGGGTCAAACTTCAGCGTCGTATCGATGGCGAAGGCCGTGGCCTCGGACACCTCTTTGGCCACCGAACGCAGGCTCGGCAGCTTGCGCTTGGCCTCGAGCAGCACACTCATCTGGTTGGTTTCGAGATTGCACGGAGGCGTGCCGGCCAGCGCGTGGTAGAGGGTCGCCCCGAGGGAATAAATATCGCTCCGCACATCCTCGGGCTGGTTGTCGAGTTTCTCCGGCGCGACATAGGGCGGCGTGCCCCACACCTCGCCCATCACCGTGTCCGCATGTTCCATCAGCACCGCGAGGCCGAAGTCCACGATCTTCGCCGTCTGCCGGTCAGCAAAAAGGATGTTGCCCGGTTTGATGTCCCGGTGAATCAACCCGCGCTGCAAGGCCGCGTTCAACCCTTGGGCGATCTGGATTCCCGTGGTCAGCACCTCTTCCTCCGGCATCCGCTCGGCCAGATTCAAACGTTCATCGAGCGAACCTTTGTCCACCAATTCCATGGCAATATAAACCCGCCCGAGATCCTCACCCGAGCTGAAGACCTTCACCACATGCGGGTGGTTGATCGACGCCGTGATCGCCGCCTCGCGGGCAAACTGCGCGTTGAACTCCGGATTCTGGCTGTGCTCCTCCTGGAGCAGCTTCAGCGCGACGTGCCGGCCGAGATTGCGGTCCAGCGCGCGGTACACCGTCCCCATGCCGCCGACGCCGAGCTGCTCCAGCAGATCGAAGTGATCGAACTGCCGCCTCACCCGCATGCTCCCGCCGCAGCGCGGGCACTGGATGGTCGCGCACGGCTCCTCGCCCGAGACATCCACCTGCGCCGCGCAGGTCGGACATTCCTGAATGAAAGGATGAGATTCGGCGGCCATGAGAGGTGCCGTTGTTACCAGCCCTCGGCACCGCCCGCAAGCCCCGCTCCCCCTTTCCTCGAAAGGAAAACAACCGGCTTGTCCCGCGGCCCGCCACGCGCCACTTTCCGCCCATGAAAGTCCTCCGCCTCCTCCTCGCCGCCACCCTTTTCACGCTCGGCCTCTCCGGCTGTCTCCAGATCGAAAACGTCGTCAAACTCCAGCCCGACGGCAGCGGGAGGCTCGATGAAAAGGTCGTGATGAGCAAAGCCACGGTGGCGCAGATCGAGCAGATGGCGGCGGGATTTGGCGATCTCGGCGGCGAAAAAAAGGATGGCAAGCCGGCGAAGGGTTTCGAGCTCATGGACGCGGGAAAACTCAAGGCGGCGGCGGAGAAAATGGGCGAAGGCGTGACCTTTATCGGCG
>JAYWEB010000192.1:0-4497 GCA_043779575.1 Chthoniobacter sp.
ACATCCGGGCCTGCTGCGCCGCGCTCGTCGCGCACCACGGCGGCGAAGTCCCGCAGAGCATGGACGCCCTCACCGCGCTCGCCGGGGTCGGCCGCAAAACTGCCAACGTCGTCCTCGGCAACGCCTTTGGCATGAATGTCGGCGTCGTCGTGGACACCCATGTTCAGCGGCTCAGCACCCGCCTCGGCCTGACGAAAAAGCCCACGCCCGAGAAGATCGAGCAGGACCTCATCCGGCTCATCCCCCGCGCCGAGTGGACCGTCTTCAGCCACTGGCTCATCTGGCACGGACGCCGCCGCTGCACCGCGCGCAAACCCGCCTGCCCCGCCTGCGAACTCCGCGCCCTCTGCCCGAGCGCGGACCGGGCGGGCGGCTAGGCCAGCACCTCGAACTGGCTCATCCGCCGGAAGCTCGCGTAGCGCTCGTCGATGTCCGCCTGGGTCAGCGTGCGGAGACGTTCTAGGGAAAATTTCTCGACGTTGTAGCTCGCGAGGATGCTCCCGAAAACCACGCCTTTGCGCAGTGACTCAAAGGTGACCGTGCCGTGATCCTGCGCGGCGAGATAACCGGCGAGGCCGCCGGCAAAGGTGTCGCCCGCGCCGGTCGGATCGTGGATGTCCTCCAGCGGATACGCCCCGCAACTGAAGAATTGCGCGTTCGGCCCGAAGAGCAGCGCGCCGTGTTCGCCCTTCTTGATGACGACGTAGGCCGGACCCATCCCGCGGATTTTCGCCGCCGCTTTGATGAGGCTGGTTTCCTTCGTTAGCATGCGCGCTTCGCCGTCATTGAGAATCAGCATGTCCACGCGCGCGAGCAGCCGCAGCAGTTCGTCGAGCGCGATGTTGATCCACAGGTCCATCGTGTCGGCGATGACGAAACGCGGGCGTGCCATCTGGTCCAGGACGTGGTTCTGGAGGTTCGGCCCGATGTTGGCCAGCAGGACGTACGGCACCTGTTTGTAGCCGGCGGGGAGGATGGGGTTGAAGTGCTCGAAGACGTTCAGCTCCACGCTGCGGGTCTCGCGGGTGTTTAGGTCCCACATGTATTCGCCACTCCAGCGAAAGGTTTTTCCCGGCACCGTCTGGAGGCCGGCCAGGTCGATTTGGCGCGAGCTGAAGTAGTCGAGGTGCGCGCGGGGAAAGTCATCGCCGACGACGCCGACGAGATTGACCGGGGTGAAAAAACTGGCCCCGACGGCGGCATACGACGCGGAGCCGCCGAGCAGATCGGCGTGCTCTTCAATCTGCGTTTTGACGGTATCGAGGGCGATGGAACCAACAACAAGGACGGGCATCCGCCTCAAATGCAAAACCAGCGCGGAGATGACAAGGAATTATTGGTTTTCTCAGTCACAATCCCCCAATCTCCCGCCGAGCCGCACCTATTTTTTCGTCAGCTCCAGCATCGCCTCGGCGAAACCCTTGCCGAGCAGGATGAAGAAGCGCCCTTCGCCGTAGTAATGGAAGCCCAGGTTCGAGGTGGCCCGGTCGAGCATCGCCTGCTCTTCCGGCGTGATGGGTTTTTGCTTGAGATCGCGCTCCTTGTTCAGCCAACCGGCGGTCTTGAGCGCGACCACGCGCGGGTCGAGCAGCGGGGCGCTCTCGATGGCTTTCACGTTCCCCTTGAATTCCGGGACGGTGTTCATGGAACGCATGGCGTCGCGCAGGTCTTTCATTTTGCCCACTTCGTTTTGCACGCCGTTCACCCCGATGACACCGACGACGACTTTCATCTGCGGCACCTTGAACTCCTTGCGCAGGTCTTTGATCAGGCAGGCGAGGTTCTTGTCGTACTCCTTGATGCAGGCGGGTCCGCCGACCAGATCGTTGAAGCCTTGGAACCAGACCAGGCCCGCGATCTCGTAGCCGGCTTTTTCGTCGTAGGCGGGGAAGTGCTTTTTGAGGTTGTTCAGCGCCTCGTGGACGATCTCGACCAGGGCGCGGTACTGGCCGCCGAAATCCTCGGCGGTCATGGGCACCTTGGTCTTGTCGGGCAGGGTTTTCGTCGGCACCGGGTCGGGCAGGCCGGCGCTCGGCGGGCGGAAATTCTGATAGAGGCTCTGCCCGCCGGGACCGTACTTGATGAGCAACACCTGTTCCGGCAGCGCCTCGCCCATGTAGTAACCGAAAGCATATTCCGGCCCGATGTTGCTCCCCAGCTTGTCGTAATCTTTCCGCCCGCCGAAGCCCGGCTGCAGCTTGTCGTAAACGCCGCCGTTGGCGACCCAGACATCGTCGCGCGTGACGAGCTTGCCATTGGGTTTGAAGGTCTTGAGCAAGGCGGCCCTGGCCGGGTTGGGGTCTTCACCGAGAAAGTCGATGGTCCTGACATCAGCCTGTCCGTCCATGTTCGACTGCCCGGCGAGGATGAAAACCTTGAGCGGCTTCGAAGCCGCGAGGCCGGTGGATGGGAGGACGGCGGCGAAGGTGAAGGCAGCGGCGATAAGGAGTTGGAGTTTCGGCTGTTTCATATTGGCGTTTGGAGGATTGGCCGGGGGTTTGTGAAAGTGGGGGCCGAGTCATCGGACGATGCCGGTTTGGCTGCAATGATTTTTCCTCCGATGATGGCCCGCAGAAGAGCGGTGCCGGATGAGACGTTGGTCCCGGAGGGACAACCGAAATTAGCCGGTGGCGTTAGCCACCGGATTTCGTGGAAAAAGGAACGCGCCCCGGAGGGGTGCCGGAGTCCCGGCGTGGTCCGCCGCCCCTACCGGGGCAGATGCCGGTGGGTGTGGGTTCCGGTGGCTGCCGCCACCGGCTAATTTCCGTGGTCCCTGCGGGACGGCGGCGGACCTCCCGATGGCACCGCACTTGTCCGCGAAGCTCCAGCTTCGAGAGGCACCGCATGGCCGGGCCACGCCCCCAGAGACTGTCACCGTTCACGAAGCAGAGCTTCGCAGACATGGGCGTGACCAAGCTGGAGCTTGGTCAGTAGGGGGACAATCGCGGCACAGGCACTCTCGACCTCGGCGCGAAATCGGGAACCAAGGCCGATCGAGCGAGCCTCGTAATCGCCCGTGACGCACTCGACCTCCGCAGACGCCTCCGGGAGAAACTCCAGCACGAAACTCATCGCTCGGGAGCAATCTGCCGCAGTCGGGCAAAGACCTCTCCCGCTGGAATGGGTTTGGACTCTCCGGCCTTGAAGCGTGCGATACGCCGAACAATCTCCGCCTCCCACGCAGCTTCGGCCCCTGGCTCTGGTTCGAGATCCACGCTGTCCAGAAGTTGACGGGCCAGCGCAAGACGCTGGTCAGGTGGGAGAATCAGTGCGTCGTGAGCAACGGCATCAAGTGTGACAGGCATGGCGGAACGGTAAGGCGGCAGCTCAGAGCTGTCGAGTCGGGAAAAAGTGCGCGAAAGATCGAGCAGCACGGCCCGCCAAAAGGGTCAAAGGGCTAAAGCGCAGAGGGGCTCTTCCGCCGCGCAAGCAGTGAGGCTTGCGGTCCTCGCACCCAAGCTCCGGCTTGGGCGCGCACTGGTCCGCGAAGCTCCAGCTTCGAGAGGCACCGCATGGCCGGGCCACGCCCCCCCACGGGGACTGTCACCCTGCGACGAAGCAGAGCTTCGCAGACATGGGCGTGTCCAAGCTGGAGCTTGGTCACGAGGGAAAAAGAGCAGGATTCACAGACTGACCCCAGACTGAGATTCGATTGCGCCAGCGCCGCCGTCCCCGCATATTCCTGCCCCCATTTTCAGTTCCGCCAGTCCGGTCGCCTACTCTCTGGACGGGCTCCGCGATTTGAGCTACATCGCGACAATGGAAAAACTACCGGATAAGATAGAGTCGGCTTTGAACCAGCAGTTGAAGGCCGGGGAAATGATTGCCCTCGTCCTGAAAACAGCTTGGAAGCCTAGCGCAACAATTCCCTTGCTGTGGCTGGCGATTACCAACCGGCGCTGCATCCTGTTCTCTGCCCTGCGGGGTTCGCATGTGTTTCGCGAAGCAGGCTTCGGAGAAATCAACTCCGTTGCCAAGAACGGGACGCGGCTTCAGGTTTTGCTGGATGCCAGTGATCAAGATTGGGATTTGCCGATAAACACTGCTTTCCAACCCTTCATGGATCAGGCGATTAAGGAGATCAACGGTCGGAAATGATTCAAATCAGCTTTCGGAGGATGTCTTTGACGTAGGCGGGCATCTCGGTTCCGGCTTCGGTGGCTTTCTTCTTAACCGCATCATACTCATCTGTCTCTTTTTCCACCCACATCAAATCCAAGCGGCGGATTTCCCGCATCGCAACGTGGTCATATTTAGCCGGGAACGCCCAATAACACCGTGTGCAAATACTCGGGTCTTTGAGTGTCTTCCAATTTTCACAGTGCTCGCAACTCCAGCTTTTCGCCCGGTTCGCAGAAGGACAAATCAACATGTAGTTGACCGGGTTCTGATCCTCCGAAGGATCGTCGCCGCTGACTTCGAACGGCACCCGGTGATCGATTTGGAGTTGTTCCGCCGGGAATGTCTCCAAGTAAATGGCGCATTTTGCGCCATCGC
>JAYWEB010000193.1:0-4496 GCA_043779575.1 Chthoniobacter sp.
CCATCACCCCCTGATCTCTCCTTATGGAAAATTCCCACCACTGGTTTTTGATGAAAAACGATGACGGCTCCGTTTTCGGGCCGATCACCTTCGAGCAACTCCGGCAGTGGTCTTCCGACGCCCAGATCTCGCCCCTCGACAAGGTTTCCACCGACGAAAAAAGCTGGCTGAAAGCGCCCATGCTGCCCGAGTTGCAGATGGACTACCTCGTCGAGGTCAGCCCCGATCAATTCTACGGCCCGACCACTCTCGGCGCGGTGCGGGAGTTTCTCCTCGCCGGCGAGATCAATGCGGAAACGACCGTGACCAACTGCCGCGACGGTTCCAGCGATCTCGTGAGGGACATCCCCGGCCTCCTCCCCGAAACCGCCGCGGCCGAACTCCTCCAGCCCGTTCGCACGAGCATCCGGATCAATCTGCAGCAGCGCATCCGCGATCTCGAGGAAACGCTCATGGAAGAGCGCCGTGCCCGCGAGCAGGCGGAGATCCTCGTGGAACGGCTCGATGCCAAGCTCGACGAAATCACTAGGGCGGCGTCCCTGTAAGCTGGCGCTTCCGCCGGCGCTCGCCCCGTCCGTTTCCGGTTCCCGAAAGCGCCTGTTGAAAACTCGCGGAGCTTGGGTTGATGAGTTTTTCCAAAAGCCTTCTAAAGCGCTTCGGGGCATCGCTTGTTCACACGCTCTGATGACTGAATGATCTTTGAACCAACGTTCTTTCTTCTTCTTAAGCGTGTGAACAACCGCCCCGAATCCCGTTCCGCGCTGTCCCCCGCGAGGTTCCGCTGAAAAGTGCGCCTGCGAATAACCGGCGCGCGGACCCCCGATGATTCCGAAGAAGTGCCGCGCGGGGCGGTTTATTCGGCGGTGTTCGGAGTTGTTGGCGAGTTACTGGTAGAGTTGCCCGTGACCGAAAGGGGTGCGCCGACCGCGGCTGGCGACGCCTTTTTCCACAGCTCCTGATCGAGGGCCACGCGCGCGGTGGCGATCTCCGCCTCCTTCTTGCTCCGGCCCTCGCCGCGCCCGAGTTCGCGCCCTTCCCAGATGACCTTGGTGACGAAGTTTTTTTGATGCTCCGGCCCGCTCTGGTGGACGATCGAGTAGCTGGGGCTGACCGGTGAAATGGCTTGGAGGATTTCCTGGAGCCGCCCTTTCGGATTGTTGTCCGAAGGGTCGATCTCGAGGGCGTCGAGAAAATCCCGCGCCTCGGTCAGCACCACGCGGCGCACGGAGACGAAATCGCTGTCCAGATACATCGCGCCGATCAGCGCTTCGAAGGCGTCCGATAGCGTGCTCGCGCGTTCCCGGCCGCCGTTGGCCTCCTCCCCCCGGCCCATCATGAGATAGCGCCCGAGATCGAGTTGCTCGGCCAGCACGTGGAGCCCATCGCGCGAGACGATGCGGGCGCGGATCTTCGTCAGGTAGCCCTCGCTGAGGTGGGGAAACTGATCGAACAAATACTCCGTAAAAATCAGCTGCAGCACGGCGTCGCCGAGGAATTCGAGCCGCTGATTGTCGAAATGGTGGCGCTTCGTTTCGTGGCCGAGGCTCGGGTGGGTGAGCGCTTCCGCGAGCAGCAGGGAATTGCGGAATTTGTATTTGAGGCGCTGTTCGAGAGGGTTCATGCGAGGCGGACCCGCACATTCTCCACTTGCCGTCGCCGGAGGCAAACGCCAAGTCTTGCTTACTTTGCGGCTTGCTGCGAAGGGCGGAGTCGCCCGCGCCGGCATCCGCCCGAAATCCATGTCCGAGCCGACTGCACCCAAGCCTCAGCAGCGAAAAAATTCCTGGCCCAAAGCCGTGACCGTCATGGTGGTGGCCGCGCTCTATGCCGGCGTGGTTTTCTACGGCCTGCGGATGCTCCGCGAAATGCCGGGCGCGGCCATCGACAAAAGCACCGCGCTGGTCGGCGCCATCGGCGGCGCGGCGGCCAAAGTCGCGCGGGCCTTCAATGAAAAAACCGTCCGCGAGGAATTCGTCAGCCGCGCCACCGAGCTGGCCGGGACGAGCCGGTTTCAATTCGCCAGCCTGCGCCAGGAGGAGACCTTTCAACGCTCCGAAGCCGGCAGCACCGCGTGGGGCCTGATCCCGCTGCCCACCGTCGTCGTGGGTGCCCGCGCCCCCGTGGACTACACCTACTTTCTGGATTTCGCCGGCGCGTGGGAGTTTGCCAGCGAAGGCTCCGAGCTCACGGTTTTTCCCCCGGCCATCGCCGCGAATCCGCCCGCGCTCGACGTCTCGGCCCTCCAGTTTTACACCCTCGAAGGCAGCGTCTGGCGCAAAGAAGGCGAGGTCCGCGAGCGCCTGCGCGAATCCCTGAGCGCCGCGCTCCGCGAGCGGGCGGCCAAGAACACCGGGCTGGTCCGCGAGGTCGGCCGGCAGCGGCTCGCGGAGTTCGTGGAAAAGTGGCTCGCCGAGAAATTCAGCGATGGTGCCCGGCTGCGGGTGAAGGTCGTCTTTCCCGACGAGCGCCCGCTTTCCCCCGCGGAAAAAAAAGCCCTCTGATCTGGGCGGGGCGAAAATGGGGTGACCGACGGGACTCGAACCCGCAACAACCAGAATCACAATCTGGGACTCTACCATTGAGCTACGGCCACCATTTTCGGGGCCGCGCAAAATACCGAAACCGCCCCGCTTGCCAACCGGATATTTCGGGGCCGCCGCCGCTACGGCCGCACCGCGATCTCGGCGGGCCGCTGGGTTGGCGCTTGTCCGCCATCCCTGCGCTGTTAGCGTCGGCGCACTTTCCCATTCATGGCCCCGCCCGGTTATCTCGCCCTCATCCTCCACGCGCATCTGCCCTATGTGCGCCACCCGGAGTATGAGGAATTTCTCGAAGAGGACTGGCTCTTCGAGGCGGTCGCCGAGACTTATCTGCCGCTGCTGCAAATGCTCCACGGCCTGGCCGATGATGCGGTTCCATTTCAGCTCACGCTCACCCTTTCGCCCTCCCTCTGCCACATGCTGCGCGACCCGCTGCTCCAGGCGCGGACGGAGCGCTACCTCGACCGCTCGGTGGAGCTGGCCCGGCGGGAAATGGCCCGCACCCAGGATTCCGGCGCGGTGGGTGAAGTCGCCTGGTTTTACTTTCACCGGCTCACGCACTGCCGGCGGGATTACGTGGAACGCTGGGGGCGAGATCTGGTCGGCGCGTTCGGCGCGCTCCAGGAGCGGGGCGTGCTGGAGATCATCACCTGCGCCGCGACCCACGGTTTCCTCCCGCTCATGGAGACTTTCCCAGAGGCGCTGCGCGCGCAGATCCTCATCGCGCGCGATCACTACCGCGAGATGTTCGGGCGCGATCCGCGCGGCATCTGGCTGCCGGAGTGCGCCTACACACCGTGCCTCGACGCCGTGCTGGCGGAGGCGAATCTGCGCTGGTTCGTCGTCGATTCGCACGGCGTGATGTTTGGCCAGCCGCGCCCGCGCTATGCCATCTACGCGCCCGTTTTCACCCCGGCGGGGCCGGCGGCGTTTGGGCGCGACCGCGAATCCAGCCGCCAGGTCTGGAGCGCGCAGGAGGGCTATCCCGGCGACCCGGCCTACCGCGATTTCTACCGCGACATCGGCTTCGATCTTTCCACCGAATACCTGCGCGACTTTCTCCCCGCCGACGGCACGCGGAAATTCACCGGGCTCAAATACCACCGCATCACCGGCGGCGGCGGCGACAAGGAAATCTACAACCGCGCCTGGGCGATGGGTGCGGTGGACGCGCACGCCGGGCACTTCATGGGCGCGCGGGTGGCGCAGATTCAGGACTTGCGGGAAAACATGAACGTCGCGCCCATCGTCGTCAGTCCGTTCGACGCCGAGCTTTTCGGCCACTGGTGGTTCGAAGGCCCGGAGTTTCTCAACCTCTTCATCCGCAAAGCCGCCTACGATCAAACGGCCTTCGCGATGACCACGCCGACCGCCTACCTCGCCGCGCACGACACCCAGCAGATCGTCGCGCCGTCGCCTTCGAGCTGGGGCCACATGGGCTACTGGGAAGTGTGGCTCGACGACAGCAACTCGTGGATTTATCCCCACCTCCACATGGCTGCGCGACGCATGACCGCAACCGCCCGCCGCTTCCTCGCCACGCCGCCCGCCGCCCGCACCGCGCGGGCGCTCCGTCAGATGGCGCGCGAGCTTCTCCTCGCGCAGTCGAGCGACTGGGCCTTTCTGATGAAAACGGGGACCGCCCGCAGCTACGCGACCAAGCGCACCAAAGATCACCTCCTCCGCTTCACCCGCCTCTACGATCAGGTCCGAGCCAGCGATCTCGACGACGCTTTCCTCAGCAACTGCGAGTGGCGCGACAACGTGTTTCCCAATCTCGACTGGCGGCATTATGCGTGAGCACCCCTCCTGTCATCCTGAGCGGAGTTCCCGGCGGGCGAAGACGGGCGGGAACGCAGTCGAAGGACCTCTAACTATTTCTTCGGGCGAAAATGGTGAGGAGAGGTGCATCGCTGCTCCCACCGCCTCCGCCCGCGAAAAATTAGAGGTCCTTCG
>JAYWEB010000194.1:0-4483 GCA_043779575.1 Chthoniobacter sp.
CTTTGGACCTGTTCGAGCGACCACGCGACGTCGCTGTCGATCCCGGTCTTGGCCAGTTGGAGACTGGTGTGGCCCTGGACGACGGTGAGGAGGTTGTTCAAATCGTGCGCGACCCCGGCGGCGAGCTGCCCGATGCCTTCCAGCTTCTGCGACTGGCGGAGCTGGGTTTCGAGCTTGAACTGCTCGGCGATGTCCTGCACCACGGCGAGAAGGTGCGGCCCGGAGGCGAGTTCGAAGCGCTCGATCCAGAGGAGCGCGGCGCGTTTTTCCCCGGCTCCGGAGACGAGCAGGCAGGGCCGCTGGCGCACCGGCTGGCCGCGCAGGAGCTGGTCGATCACGTCGAGCTTGGCCGGGACATCGAAGGCCACGCCGGCGTTCCACAGCGAGCTGCCGAGCAGCTCCTGCCGCTCGCGCCCGGTGGCGGCGAGGAAGGCGCGGTTCAGCTCGATGCAGCCGTGGTCGCTCAGCCGCAGGATGGCGACCGGGAGCGGGCAGACTTCGAACGCCTGCGCGAGCCGCTCCTCGGAAAGTTTCAGCGCTTCCTGCGCGAGTTCGCGCTCGGCCATTTCGAGCGTGAGCCGGACGTTGCTCTCCTGCAGCGCGCGGGTGCGCGCGTCCACGAGCTGGTTGAGGTCTTCGAGCCGGTGCCGCGCCTGCCGGGTCACGCTCCACTTCTCCGTCAGCGCGTGGGCGAGCTGGAGCACCTCGATGCTGTCGAACGGCTTTTTCAAAATGACCAGCCGGTCGGACTTGCCCAGCTTGGCGATGATCTCCTGCCACGAGTAGTCCGAGTAGGCCGTGCAAATGACGATCTGGATGGTCGCGTCGATTTTCCAAATCCGCGTGATCGTTTCCACCCCGTCCCACCCCGGCGGCATCCGCACATCCACAAACGCCATCGCGTACGGCCGCCCCTCGGCGATCGCGCGCTCGACCATCGCGAGCCCCTCCTTGCCTTGGAAAGCCGAGTCGAGCTGGAAGTCGCACTGCGCTGCCGCAGTCTCCTTGGGGCCGAAAAATTCCGCGAGCACGGTGTCGAGCGCACCGCTCACGGGGACCGCCGGGCCGAGGATCTTGCGAAAGTCGGTGTGGATTTCCGGGTTGTCGTCGATGACGAGGATGCGGTTGTTGCCGGTCGGGATGGGAGTGGGATTCATGCGTGGGAAAGTGGGTTCGTGTTACGCCGCGGCGGCGGTGGTCGTGGGGCTGGCGACCGGCAGATCGAGGGAAAAGATGGCGCCCGTTTCGGGGCCGTCGCTGTGGGCGCTGAGCGCGCCGCCCATGCCGGTGGCGGCGAGCGCGCTGCTGTGCAGGCCAAAGCCGTGGCCGTCCTTTTTCGTGGTGAAGCCGTGCGCGAAGATGCGCGTGAGATTTTCCGCGGCGATGCCGCTGCCGCTGTCCTGCACGGTGATTTTCACAAACTCCCCGCCATTGCCCTGAATCTTCACCACGATGCGGCGCTCCCCGCGCCCGGAACTCTCGATGGCCTGCTTGGCGTTGCGCAGCAGGTTGACGAGGATTTGCAGGACCAGATGCTTGTCCACCAGCACGCGCGGCACTTCCTCAAAAGCCTGCACCACGGTGATGCGGTGCCGGGTGAGGGACGTGGAGTTGATCTTGATGGCGTCGTCCACCACCGCCTGGACATCGAGTTCCTCGACGAGGCCGTGGCCTTTGGCAAAGCCCTGCTGCATCGAGACGATTTCTTTGATGTGGGCGATGTTGCGCGCGATCGAATCCACCTCCTCCAGCAGCTCCGCGTGCTCCGCCCGCAGCGCCTCCGCCACGCGCGAGATCAGCTCGGGGATGTGCGGCCCGCGCGGATCGCGGGCCACGAAGCCGGCGAAGTCCGCCGCTTGCAGCGTGAGCAGGCCCGCGACCTTGCCGAGTTCGATCACCTTCGACCCGCGCAGCCGCTCGCTGATCACGTTGCCCGAGACGTTCACGCTGTTGAGCACGTTGCCCACATTGTGCAGCACACCGGTGGCCACCTCGGCCATGCCGGCAAAGCGCGAGCTATCGACGAGGCTGGAGTTCGCCTCTTCGAGTTCCTCCGCCGCGCGCTTTTGCGCGGTGATGTCGTAAAACACTCCCTGCACCACCAGCGGTTGGCCGTGGCTGTCCGGCGTGACCGCCGCGCTCTCGCGCACCCAGACGGTGCGCCCGTCGGCGGCCAGCATCCGGTATTCGCAGGCATAGGGTGCCTTTTCCGCCACACGCCGCGCGCGGTCTGCGACGGCCCATTGGTCTTCGGGGTGCAGTTTTTCGCGCCAGAAATTTTCTCCCTCCATCCATTGCTCCGGCGTGTAGCCCAGCAGGCGCGCGCTCTGCCGGCTCACAAACCGGAAACGAAACGTCCCCGCATCCGCCTCCCAGACGATGCCATCGACGGAGTTGACCAGCGTTTCAAACCGCTGCTTTTCGCCCTGCGCGCCCTCCTGCTCACGGAGGCGCAGGTGCAAATCGCGGGTGGTGATCTGGTGCATGAGCAGCACGCTCGCGCCGGCCACGACGAGCAGGAATGTCGCGAGGTAGCCGAGGGTCGTGAGCCGGGCGCGGCGAATCGCCGCCACCCAGGATTTCGCATCAAAGTCCACGCCGAGCACCGCCTCCACATCGCCCCGAAAATCGCGCATCGGCACAAGTGCCGTCACCCAAGTGCCCCAGCGATCCGTGGCCGGCACATCCTGAAACACCGGCTGCCCCCCGAGCACGGTGTCGATCACGCCCGCCAGATTGCCGTCATAGACTTCGCCGATCTTCGTCCGCTGCTCGCGCTCCTCGTCATACTTGCCGTTGCGATTGTAGTCGGTCTCCGAATCGACCATCAGCGCGACGCGGCCATCCGGCAGCTTGCGCAGCGTGTAGATGTCGTTGATCGAGGGATTCACCGCCAGCCAGCGCTTCTCCGCCTCGATCATCCGCCAATATTTCGGATCGTCCGGGGTAGTTTTCAAAGTGATCTCCTGATGCCCGATCCGCGCCAGCTCCTGCGCGTAAGTCGGCGCGTAGCCTTCCACCATCTGCCGCAGCCGGTCCCGCTCCCGCTGGGCCGCGCCTTCGACCAAAAACCAGCCGCTCCCCAGCACCGTCAGCACCAGCACCCACGTCACCGGCACCACCCAGCCGTTCGCCCGTCCCCACCAGAGCCAGCGGTGGAGGAGCGCAAACACGAGCACGGCCCCTGCAGCCAGGATTACAAAGTCGAGATGCGCGAGTAGGAAAGTGGTCATGGTGGCGCGTGGATCGCAGAAAACACCACTGCTCTCAGCGAATTCGATGCCACCGCCCCCGCCCCATTAGGCATCCGTATTTCTTCGCGGTCATCCTGAGCCGTATCTATGCAGTTGAATGCTTTCCTTAGCCGGCGTCTAAAAGTCATCCTGCTCCTGCTCCTGCTCTTGCTCTTGATCCCTTCCCCGCTGTCGAAGGATCAAGAGCAAGAGCAGGAGCAAGAGCAAGAGCAAGTGCAGGAGCAAGAGCAGGAGCAGGATGGAAGAGCGCGCGCGGACGACTTTTTAGACGCCGGCTAAGAAAAGCATTCAACTGCATCGTTCCGGCTCAGGATGACGCCCGTTTTTTTCCGCCGCCCCGGTCTCGCCGCCCGCCCGCGGCGAATTTTCCCGCTCCGTTTCGTGCCGGACGTTGACACGTTTTTTCCGCCGCCCCATAGTCCCCGCCACATCGTCTCCGCGGGACTTTTCGGCAGTCGGAAAAGACCTCCCGCGGTCATCCACCGAGCGGGCGACCGCACCATCCTGCAAATCCAATCCAATCACTTCCATGGCTGAAACCTCCGGCAAAAACCTCCTCTCCGCTGACGTCGAAATCAAAGGTTCGATCAAGTTTCAAAACGAACTCACCATCGACGGCAAAGTCGAGGGCGAGATCCACTCCACGGGCACGCTGACCGTCGGGGAAAACGCCGAGATTCGCGGCGAGATCAAGACCAAGTCCGCCACCGTCCTCGGCAAAGTGCATGGCAACATCACCGTCGATGAACGCTGCGAACTCAAGGCCCGCGCCGTCCTCCACGGCGACCTCAAAGCCAGCCGCCTCGTCATCGAGGAAGGCGCGACCTTTGTCGGCCGCTCCGAGGTGACTCCGGTGAAAGGCGCCGCGCGTCCCGAAGCCGTCCGCCCGGTCGTTCCCGCGCGCTAAGCCCGGCCTGCCGTGGCCTCCAACACCCCGAAGAATTCGGAGAAGGTCAGCGCTGACTGCCCGCACTGCGGGTTCAGCCAGCTCGAGTCGGCGTTTGCGAAATCGACCTTCTGCCGCAAATGCGGGCAGCATTACTCGATCGAAAAACTGCTGGCCAAGGAGGTCGCCAGCCTCAAGGGACCGTCCCTTTTCGCCAAGCTCTCGAAGATGGTCGCGGGCGAAAAAATTCGCGACATCTGCTGCTTCAGTTGCGGCCAGCGGCAGCAGGTCAGCAGCTCCGCGCAGTCCAGCCTCTGCCCGCAGTGCAGCTCCTATATCGACC
>JAYWEB010000195.1:0-4479 GCA_043779575.1 Chthoniobacter sp.
CTTTTCCCCCGCCTCGAAAAGCCTCCGCATCGAGGCGAAGTGCGACGAGCTGCGGAAACACGGGGCCTGCGCGAATCGGAAGCCGTGAGGAGAGTCATCAGTAATCAGTGGTCAGTGATCGGTAATCCGTGTTCAGTTGCCGCCCTCAGCCTTCGCGGCTGACGACTGATTACTGAACACCGACAACTGATTACTTCCCCACATGTGGAAAGGCCGCTTCCAACAAGAAACCTCCGCGCTTTTGCAGCAATACAGCGAGTCGGTCAGCTTCGACTGGCGCTTGTGGCGGCAGGACATCGCGGGCTCCATCGCGCACTCGGCAGCTTTGGAAAAAGCGGGGCTGCTGACGAAGGAGGAGCGCGCGCAGATCGTCGCGGGCCTGAACGAAATCGGCGCGGAAATCGAGGCCGGGACGTTTCCGTTCAGGACCGAGCTGGAAGACATCCACATGAACATCGAGGCCGAGTTGACGCGGCGCATCGGCGACGCTGGCGCAAAGCTCCACACCGCCCGCAGCCGCAACGACCAGGTCGCGCTCGACCTGCGCCTTTACTTGCGCGACGAGGCCGACGCCATCGCCGCCGCGCTCCGCGAAATGCAGCGGGCGCTCGTGGCGCTCGGCGCGCGGCACGCGGACATCATCATCCCCGGCTACACGCATCTCCAGCGCGCGCAGCCCGTCTATTTCGCGCACCACCTGCTGGCCTACGTGGAGATGTTCGACCGCGACCGCGAGCGCGTGCTCGACGCGCGGAAACGCCTCAACGTCTGCCCTCTCGGGTCCGGCGCGATCGCCGGCTCGACCATCCTGCTCGACCGCGAACTCATCGCGCGCGAACTCGATTTTCCCGCCATCACGCAAAACTCCATGGACGCCGTGAGCGACCGCGACTTTGCCGTCGAACTGCTCGCCGCGCTCGCGCTGGCCGCCGTGCATCTTTCGCGACTCAGCGAGGACGTGATCCTGTGGGCGTCGAGCGAGTTCCGGTTCATCACGATCAGCGACGCCTTCACCACCGGCAGCTCGCTCATGCCGCAGAAAAAGAACCCCGACGTCGCCGAGCTGACGCGCGGCAAAACGGGCCGCGTCATCGGCAACCTCGTCGCGCTCCTGACCACGCTGAAAGGTCTGCCCATGACCTACAACCGCGACATGCAGGAGGACAAAGAGCCGGTCTTCGACAGCGTGGATACGATCAAAGCCGCGCTCGCCGTTTTCGCCGCCATGCTCGCCGGCATCAGCGCCAACGCCGCCGCCTGCGCCGCCGCCGTCGCCGACCCCATGCTGCTCGCCACCGACCTCGCCGACTACCTCGTGAACCGCGGCATCCCCTTTCGCCAAGCCCATGAAATCATCGGCAAAGCTGTCGCTCTTTGCGCCGAAAAGCGCTGCGAACTCCCGCAGCTCACCCTCGCCGATTACCAAGCCCTCTCACCCGCCTTCACCGCCGACGTTTTCGAAATCCTCACCGTCGAGAAATCCATGAGCGCCCGCCAAGCCACCGGCGCCCCCAGCCCGCAAAACGTCACCGCGCAGCTCGCCCGCTGGCAGGCCGGGCTGGCGGAGTGATTGGTTATACTGCTCCGCATCATATTTTGTGAAAACCGGCGATGGCAGCGAGAGAAGAGATGGAGTCTGGCGCAGGGCGACTGGGCTGGTTTTTGCCGCAGGCTTTGGACTGCGCGGACTTGTCCGCGCTTTGCGGAAGGAGGCAGCTTGCCCTTCGGCCAAGAGCTCAGGGCCGAGTGGCTGCCGCGGCGGGGTGTTCCGCGGGCGGGGCGCGCATGCCCCCGCCGTGCGGACCAGTCCGCTCCGGCCGCAAAGCGCAGACCAGTCTGCGCATTCCAAAGCTCGCGACGCTCGCAAAACACGGGCGTCTATTTTCACAAAACCTGATGCGCAGCAGTATAGCTCGCGACTTACCCGCCCCGCTCAAATCCCATCGCAAAGCCGGTTCCATGAACACCGCAGAGCTTTGCCCAGCCGGAACGCGATATTGATTGTGGGATTCATTTCCCCGGCTTCGATTTGCTGCAGGTAGCGGCGGCTGATGTCCGCCTTCTCGGCCAGCTCCTCCTGAGTCATGCGCGCCGTCATACGCAGACGATGCACATTTCTGCCAAATTTTTGATGTGGGCGGAGCGACACCCTTCCAATCGTCGCGATGCGCGCCAATTTGAAAGCGAGGCATACCGCGCTTTTTTACCTTTGCTTTCCGAGAGTCCGGCGATTACTAAATGACATCCCATGCGAAACGCGGCTCAACAGTTCTCCACGATTCTTCTGCTCACCTTGGTGGTTGCCCTCGCCTGCGCGCCGCGCCGGGTTCTCGCCCAGCTCCAATTCGATCAATGGACGGCGCTCCAGTTCACCCCAGCGGAAATCAGCGATCCTTTGGTCAGCGGCCTCAATGCCGACCCCGATGGCGATGCCATCCGCAATCTTCTCGAATACGCCCATGCGGGAAATCCGAAAGTGCCCGGCACGTCGCCACTGCCCGTGGTCGGGACTGCTTACGACCATCTCGCCTTGAGCTTTACACGGGTTAAAGCGGCCCTGGATTTGAGCTACGTCGTCGAGGTTTCCCACGACCTGATCCATTGGTATTCCGGCGACGCCTTTACCGGGCAACTCATGGCCATCGACCGTGGCGAGACGGAAACGCTGACGGTTCAGGACAGGA
The DNA here is from genome assembly GCA_043779575.1 of Chthoniobacter sp. GTDB lineage: Bacteria > Verrucomicrobiota > Verrucomicrobiia > Chthoniobacterales > Chthoniobacteraceae > Chthoniobacter. The sequence goes on from JAYWEB010000195.1 coordinate 2,685, forward strand.
CGCCGATGAGCAGTTTGGCCAAGCGCTTCATTCGCCTGCGAGTTACGCGCCAGTCGGTGGAAACCGGACTGCGGCTCTGGCTCGATGCCGGGGCGCGGGTGACCAAGGATGGCTCGAACTTGGTGAGCAACTGGGGCGATGGCTCCGGCGTTTCCAACGATGCCTCGCAGACCACGGCGGCCCATCAGCCGGTCTGGATTGATAACGCGATCAATGGCCGTCCGGTGCTCCGCTTTGACGGTCAAAACGACCGGCTCAATACCGTCGTCCCGCCGGGCACCGACGACTTCACTCTTTTCGTCATCGCCAAGACCTCCGCGACCCATGAGATCGACCCGGAGAGCATCACGGGGACGGCGGGCGCTGCGGGTCAAAAATACCTTTTCGGAGCAAAGGCCGCGGGCGCGGATGCCGGGGCGGGGATGTCGCTCGGAACCAATGGTCTTTCGATCTACGAGCAAGGCGACAGTTATATGCCGCCGCTGGCCGCGTTCATCGGCCCGGTGGGTAGTGGAGCGGTGCTCGCGGAAGTTCAGTATCAGGCAAAGCGGCCGACGATTTACCTCAACGGCCAGTTGGCCAGGGTCGGCCTGACCTCGCCCCGCCCGCACGTCTTTGCGCCGGTCGAGATCGGCGCGGGAGATTTTGGGGCGTTCGCCGGCGATGTGGCGGAGATCATGGTCTATAACCGCGCCCTCAGCGTGGCCGAGCGAGCCACCGTCGAGGCCTACCTCAGCCGCAAATACGCCCTCCACATTATCCCCGAGGTCACGATCACCGATCCTCCGTCAGGCTCCTCATTCAGCACCGAACGGGTGGACGTTCACGGCCTAGTGGTTCACGCCTCGCTTCTCGAAAGCCTCGTCGTCAATGGGGTGCGGGCCTTGGTGACAGGAGACAATTTTTCCGCACGCAACGTCTCGCTCCAGCCCGGAGCCAATACCGTCACCGCCGTTGCCACGGATATTTTCGGACATATCGGCTCCGCCTCCATTTCGATTCGGCAAGGGGCGGCCCCGGTCAATCCCGTAACTATGCAGGTCGATTCCACGTCAGGCTTTGGCCCGCTGAACGTCACTTTTCAAACCGCCGCCACCGTGCCCGGCCAACTCCTTGAGGCCCGCTATGACTTCGACGGCGACGGAGTGATTGACCAAGTTTCCTCCAGCCTCAATCCGATCCCCCACCTTTATTCCTTGATCGGCGATTCCTATCCCGTCGTCACCGTCGTCACCACCGCTGGCTCCTTCTCCAGCATCGGCGGCTTCTTTGCCAGCAGCCCCGACGCCATCACCATCCACATCCAGGCACCTCCCCAGCAGGAAACCCTGACCAACATCGCGAACCCTGTGGATGTGAAGGCGACCCCGGACGGCAGTCTTTACGTCCTCTCGAAATCCACGGCCAAGGGTCACACAATTCACCGCCGCCGGAGCAACCGTCCGGTCCATTGCAGGCCTCGGCCTGAACCCCAGCGGACTCGACGTGGACTCGACCGGCAAAGTCTATGTCGCCCTGACCGGCAACAACCAAGTCATAAGACTGACACCCACCGGCGCAACTTTCGTCATCGACACCCTTTTCAACACGACCGGAAAAATCGGCCGCCCTGACGGTGCCGCTGGCGCGGCCAACGGCGAGTTCAACCAGCCTTACGATGTCGCTGTCACCTCTGACGGGCAGCGAATTTACGTTTCCGACACCGGGAATAACCGTGTCCAAATTTTCGCGAATAGCGGACAGCTTCTTGGCGTGATCGGACAGGCAGGAGCACAAATCGGCCAATTCAACGCTC
>JAYWEB010000196.1:0-11140 GCA_043779575.1 Chthoniobacter sp.
GCCGCGCATGGTTGTCACGGACTGGAGCTGGTGGCTGAGCGCGGCTTTGCGGGCTTTGGCGAGTTCGCGCTCGGTCACGCCGCCGTCGCGCAGCTCGGCGATGAGGCGGAGGATTTCGGCCTCGACGGCGGGGCGCTGGACGGGGTCGAGGACGGCATCGACGCCGAAGAGCCCGCACTGGCCGGGCGCGTAGCACCAGGCGTCGGCGGAATGGACGAGCGCGAGGTCTTCGCGGAGTTTTTTGTAAAGGCGGGAGCTGCGTCCGCTGCCGAGGACCACGGCGGCGACATCGAGCGCGGGAATGTCGGGATGTGCGGCGGAGGGGACGTGCCAGGTGAGGTGCAGGCGGGTGAGTTCGGTGGCGAACTCGACGTGCGCCTCGCGCCGCCCGAGCTGCGCGGGCTCCGCCGGGATGAAGACGGGCGGCAGCGACTGGCGCGGATGTTTCGCAAAGATCTCCGCGAGCTGCGCGCGGACGGCGGCGGCAGCGACGTCGCCGACCACGACGAAGAACATGTTGTTCGGGATGTAGCGGGCTTTGTAGTAGGCCATGACTTCGTCGCGGCTGAGGGCGTTGAAGACGTCGAGGTGGCCGATGATCGGGTGGCGGTAGGGGTGCTCGCGGAAGGCGGTGGCGAAGAGCGTCTGGCCGCTCAGGCGGTCGGGGTCGTCGTTGCCCATGGCGAATTCGCGGCGGATGACCTCCTGCTCCTTGACGTATTCGTCGGGCGGGAGCGTGGAGTTCATCACGGCGTCGGCGAGGAGGCCGAGGGCGGTGGGGACGCCGCGGGCGGGGATGTCGATCCAGTAAACGGTGCGGTCGAAGGAGGTGTAGGCATTGATGTAGCCGCCGGCGGCCTGGATGCGCTGGGCAAACTCGCTCGCGCCGCGGGTGGGTGTGCCTTTGAAAAGCATGTGCTCGAGCAGGTGCGAGATGCCGGCGCCGAGGTGGCGGTCCTCGTGGATGCTGCCCGTTTCCACCCACACCTGCACGCTGGCCACGGGCGCGCTGCGGTCTTCCTGGACGATGATGCCGAGGCCGTTCGGGAGCGTGGACGTGGTGGCGGTGACGGCGGGAAAAGTGAGCGCCGCGGAGGAGTCGGCGGGCGGCGTGGCGTGGAGATTCATCATGGGAAAGGTGGATGCGCCGGGTGACGGCGGGAGCGGTGGGCGTGGGACTGTTCACGCAGGGCGAACCGGCCCCGGCGCAGGCGCGACTCCCCGGCCCGCGTCAGCGCAATTCCTCCGCCGGAGTGGCGGCAGGGATGCGGGTGTGACCGTGCGGTTTCTCGGGCACGAAGGGCGCGACGAAGGCGTCGTGAAAGGTGTAGCCGCCCTTGAAGTCCTCGACGGAATCGGTGTCGGTTTTTCCGAAGATGCCGACGTTGATGAAGTTGAAAACCATCACGCCGAAATCCTCGCCGGAGCGCACGCCCCAGTAGTCGAAAACCGTGGGCGCCATCGGGCCGAACTGCTTCAGCGCGAACTGGCGGATGCCATCGAGGAGTTGCTGGCCGGTGACGTGCTGGTCGAGTTCCTTGGCCTTGCGGCGGGCTTTGATCGTGAAGTCGAGCGCATCGCGGAGAAAGAGATACGCCTCGCGGGCGTAGCGGGGGTCTTTCCGGACGATGGCTTCGAGCTGCTCACTGAAATCGACTTGCTGCATAGTGGGGTTTTTCGCGTCGCGGTCGGGGCGGTGAAAACGCGGGTGACACTGGAAGGCACGGCAGCGTGCGCCCAGCCCCTTGCCATCAACGACTACCGTTCCGAAACTGCGGCGCGAAACTAAACACGATGCCCGGCAGCGTCAACTGCCGGCGCTCGGAGGCTCGATCGGCCATCCTGCGCGGACGCACTTTCCGCCCCACGCGGCTGATCTGCGGGGCGGTTTTTCCGCGCGGATGCTGATTCCGCCTTGAGTTTGTGCCCGTCGCCGGACATTCATCTGCGCCTTCATGGAAAACGCCATCAAGTCTCTCGGACCCTGCGAGGTCATCTCGCCGCTGCGCCACCGCGGTGGGGTGGACGTGAGTTTCAAAGTGGATGCGGAGCGCGTGCTCTTTGATCACCGGATGTCGCCGGGCGAAGACCCGCAGCCGCAGCTCAGCTTCGAGGTCGCCGGAGCGCGCGAGCACATCTTTTTCAACCCCGCGAAGACCACGGCCGGCATCGTCACGTGCGGCGGGCTGTGTCCGGGGCTGAACGACATCATCCGCGGCATCGTCACCCAGCTTCACCTGCGCTACGGCGTCACCACGACCTACGGTTTCCGCTACGGCTACGAGGGGCTCGTGCCGAAGTACGGGCATACGCCGATGACGCTAAAACCGGAGAACGTTTCGCAGATCCACAACTTCGGCGGAAGCATCCTCGGCACGTCGCGCGGGCCGCAGGACATCGGCGAGATGGTCGAGTTTTTGGAGGAAATGGATTGCGACATCCTCTTCGTGGTGGGCGGCGACGGCACGCTGCGCGGGGCCGATGCGCTGACTGCGGAGATCAAACGGCGCGGTTTGAAAAAGGCGGTCGTCGGCATCCCGAAGACGATCGACAACGACATCATGTTTCTCGACAAGTCGTTCGGGTTCGAGACGGCGTTCGGCGTAGCCGTGCAGGCGCTGAAGTGCGCGCAGAGCGAGGCGCTCGGCTCGGTCAATGGCGTGGGTTTGGTGAAGCTCATGGGGCGCGATTCCGGGTTCATCGCCAGCTACGCATCGCTGGCGGGCAGCAACGTGGATTTCGTGCTGATCCCGGAGGTTCACTTCGAGTTGGAAGGGGCGCGCGGTCTGCTCGAATCGCTCCGCTACCGGCTGGCGAAGCACAAGAGCGCGGTCATCGTGGTGGCCGAGGGAGCGGGGCAGGAGTTGCTCAAAGACGAGGACGCCACCGATGCGAGCGGCAACAAGAGGCTCGCGGATGTGGGGCTGTTTCTGAAGGACCGGATCAACGCCTTTTTCAAAGAGCGGAACATGGAGTGCAACCTGAAGTATATCGACCCGAGCTACATGATCCGCAGTGTGCCGGCGAATGCGGCGGACAATTTCTACTGCTCGCAGCTCGCGCAGCACGCCGTCCACGCGGGGATGGCGGGCAAGACCGGGCTGCTCGTGGGGCGCTGGCACGGGGCGTTCATCCATCTGCCCATCGCGTTGGCCACGCAGGGCCGGCGCAAGGTCGATCCGCAAAGCGAGCTGTGGCACTCGGTGCTGGAGAGCACCGGCCAGCCCGCGCGGCTGGCGTAGCCGGGCGGCGCGGGGTTTACTCCTCTTCGCTGACGGTGAAGGTCACGTTGGAAATCCCGGCGACCGCGAGGGCATCGAGGACGTCCACGGTGCGGCTGTATTTCGCCTGCTGTTCGCTGACCACCGTCACGAGGACCGGGGTCTTGGATTGATCGGCGGCCTGCTTGAGCCGGATCAGCGTGTGCTTGAGCGCGGGCAGCTCGTGGCTGGTCGGCGTGTCCATCGGCTCGTCATTGAGCGTCACCTCGCCCGATTCGGCGATGGCGATGACCATCTCATCCATCATCTCCGTGGCTCCCTGGGTCTCGGCGTTGCCGGGGAGCTGCGAGGGCAGTTCCTTTTCCACTTTCACGGAACCTGCCATGACCATGAAAAAAAGCATGATGACGAAAACGACATCAATCATCGGCGCGATCTGAAAGCCGATCATCCCTTCGCTGGAATTGAGATCGAGACGCTTCATCCGATCACTCTTTGTTCGTCGCCGAGAAGGCGATGTCGCTCACGCCCGCTTCGGCGGCGGCGTTCATCGCCCGCGAAACGCTGATCGCCGAAGCGTCGCGGTCTCCGCGGATCACGACGCGAAACGCGAGGTTGTCGGACGCCGTCACCTTGGTGTTACTCGCCTTTTTCGCCACGACGATCGCTTTGGTCACGTCCGCCACCTCCAAATACACGCGGTCGTCCATGACGTACTGCGCTTTCTTTTTCGCCGGATCCCAGCGGACGTTGACGATGGCCTCGTTGCGGGTGGTGTCTTTTTTTAAGGCATCCGGGGCGAGCGGCAGCGTGATGGTCTTATCCACTTTCAGCACCTGCGTGGTGGTGATGCTCATGAAAAAAATGAGCAGCACCAAGAGCACGTCGATCATCGGCGCGATCTGGAATTCCGGTTCCCCCTCGGCTCCGCCTCCGCCTCCGGCCATGTCAGTGGATTCTCCAGTTCATGGTGAAAATCGCCCGGTTAATCCTGCGTCTGGCCGGCATCCCCGTCGGGGCTTTGCGCTTCGTGGCCGAGCCAGTTCGGCGGGCTGGCGTAAAGCTCGTCGGTGCCGATGTTCGCACCGGCCAGTTGCGCGTAGGGCATCTTGCGCAACAGGCCGGCCATGGTGTCCTGAATGTGGTGGATGCTGCGGATCGACCGGTTGCGGAGCACGTAGTAGCCGAAGAAGGCGGGAATCGCGATGAAAAGCCCGGAGGCGGTCGCCGTCAGCACTTCGCCAATGGCCTCGGACAGCTTCGAGGGATCGCCGATGCCGGATACAGCGAGGGTGCTAAAGGCCTTGATCATCCCGGTGACGGTGCCGAGCAGTCCGATCATGGGCGTGCAGACACCCATGACCGAGAGGTAGCTGATCCACGTATTCACCTGCGCGTTCTCCTTCGACAACTCTCCGATCAAGCCTTCTTCGACGGCCTCCTTGCCTTCACCGAGGAGACTCACCGCCACTCCGCAGACATTGGTGAACGGCGAGGGATTCGCCCGGCAGTAGTCGAACGCCCCGACATAATCGCCCTGCCGGAAATTGCTGCGCACCGCCTCGACGTGCGCCGCCGGGAGCATCTTCTTTGCACCCGTGCGAATCCAACCGTCCGCGATGAGGTAAAGCGTGGCCACCGAACAAAAGGCAATTGGGAACATGACCCAACCGCCTTCCTTAATCTTTACCCAGAGCGTTTTCTCATGGACGGCGGGAGCCTCACCACCCTTCGGCTCCGGCGCGGGCGGGGCTTGGGCCTGGAGGCTGGCCACGACGAAAAATAGGCCGGCGGTGAACAAAGACAGGAGGTAGGCGTGTTTGAGCTTCATGGGTGGATGGGATGGAAAATGTGGCGAAAGAAACGGCGGGTGTCCGCGCTATTTTGGCGGGGCGAGATCTTTTTCCCGAATGGCGATTTTTTCCAGCTCGGCGCGGGCCGCGGCGGCCTGCGGCGAGGTGGGGTGATCCTTGAGCAATTCATCGAGCGCGGCCTTGGCATGCGGCAGATCCTCCAGTCCGAAGTAGGCGCGACCACTGCCGAGCAGGGCCTGCGGGAGCAGCATTTTCTGGCGGGGATAAAAGACCGGGATTTGCAGGAAGGAAAGCAGCGCGGAGTCGTATTGCTTCAGGGCGAGCTGGCTCTGGCCCAGGTTCACCGCGACCACCGCCAGCGTGGCCGGCTTGGTCGTGTCCTTGAGCACTTCCTCGAAAAGTTTGACCGCCTTGGCGTGCTCACCCCGGCGGGTGGCTTGCGCGGCGACAAAGACCTTCGCCGTCCGCACCGCCTCCGGCTCGGTGACCGCGCGGGAGAGGTTGTCGATGAGCGGGTCGGCCTCCTTGAAATTGCCCATCGCCTGGAGCGCCTCGATCTTGAGCAGCACGGCATCCACCCACCAGCTCCCCGGCGCATCGCGAAAGCCGCCATAGAACCGCACCACCGGCTCGATCTGCGCGAGCGCCTCGGCCATTTTGCCCGTGGCGATCAGCTCGGGCACGGTCTGGAGTTGCGCGGGCTCGGGGAAGTCGAGTTTGGCGATCAGGGAAAGTTGAAAGCCGATCTCGCCGGTCACATTCTTGGCGGCTTCGGCACCGCTGGCCGGCACCGCGGTTTCCACCGTGGCCATGATGGTGTCGCCCTGCCGGCGCAGCCCCTTCGTGATGATCGTCTTGCCGTCTTTGAGCAGGAGGTTTTGCGCCCCAGCCGGGTCCGCCAGCGCCAGGCTCCACACCAGCCAGCCCGCGATTTTCCACCGCCCGCTCATGACGCCACCCCCCAGCTTTGCAGCCGTTTGCGGGCTTCCTCGGTCTCGGGAAATTTCGCCAGCTTCTCGTTGCGCAGCATCTCCTTGAGATTCTCGATCGCGTCGCCGCGCTTGCCCATTTTTTCAAAGCAATCCGCCGCCCCGAGATAGGCTTTCGCCACCCACGGGAGATATTTTTGATACGCCACAAACACGCGCCGGTAGTAGGCCGCGGCTTCCGCGTATTTGCCCTGCTCCGCTTCGGTCTGACCGAGCATATAGACCGCCATGGCCGTGGATTCGCCGCGCCATTCGCGCACCGAGGCGATCTGCTCGAAAAGCTTCTTCGCCTCGTCATAGCGCTTCAGCGCCAGGAGCGTGCGGGCTTGGCCGATGGTGCCCTCCTTCGCCTTGGAACTCGCCCCGATTTTGTCCAGCGCATCGGTGAAAAGCTCGAGCGCCTTGGCGTATTCCTTTTTGGCCAAGGCGATCTCGCCGAGCCCCACGTAGGCGTAATCCAGGTAGTCGCTCTTGGGGAAATGCTCCTTCAGCTCGGTGAAAAAGAGCGCCGCCTTTTCGCTGTCGCCGCGGAAGATGAGGAAGTCGCCGAGCTGCGCGAGGAGATACGGGCTGAGGTCCGCGGGTTTGAAGCGCGCGGACATTTCCAGATAGATGGCGTCGGCCTCGACCGGTTTGCGGATCTGGCGCGCAAGTTCGGACTGGGCGTAAAGCAGGCGCGCTTTGGCGGTGATGTTCGCCTCGGCCTCCAGCGGGCGCACCTGCTTCGCCAGTTCTCCAAAGGCGTCGTACGGGGGCGGCGGGGGGGGCTCCGGCGGGGGCGCGGGCGTGGCCTCCGGGGCGCCTTGCACGGCGGGCGCAGGCGCGGGCGGCGGAGTGGCGGGCGGGGGCGGGGGCGTCTTCGGGCGCGGACGTTTCGCGCAGAGCTGCGCGAGCTGCAGGAGCAGCGGCTCCACGGCTTCACGCTTCGGCTCAGCGATGTATTTCTTGAGGTTGTCCACGAGGAACGCCTTGGCCTCGTCGGTCTGCCCCTGCTTGGCGCGGGCTTTGGCGATCCAAAACATCGCGGTAATCACCGCCGTGTGGTCGGGGCGATCTTTGACGAAGTCCTCGAACATCGCCGCCACCTCCGGCCATTTCCCCTGCTTCTGCAGAAGCTTGCTGCTTTCGAAAAGACCGTGGCTCAGGACCTCGTCCGTTTTCGCGACTTTGGAGCAGCGTTGGTAAGCCTTGATCGCCTCGTCCAGTTTCCCCAGCGCCGCGTGGCTGTCGCCGAGCAGCGCCAGCACCTCCGCCTCCTGATCGTGGCCGGGGTAATCGCGCAGCCACGGGGCCGCCGCGGCGATCACCTCGTCGTAATTCATCGCGGCGTATTTGCAGATCATCAGCCGGTAGCGGGCGTCGCCGGTGTACGGACCCTTCGGACTTTTCGCCACGAATTCGGTCATCAGCGTCTCCCCTTTCGCGTAGTCGCTCGTGAAAATCGCGCAGAGTCCGATGCGGTAGGCCACCTCGTCGAAGCGCTCTCCGTTCGGGTAGTCCGCGTGATACTTGATGTAGTCCTTCACCGCCTCGTCGAATTTCCCCTGCATGAAACGCGCGTTCCCCAGCAGGTAGCGCATCTCCTCCTTGAACTCGCTGTTCGGCACCTTCTCGAACATCGTCACGAAGGCTTTCTCCGCGCCCGCAAACTCCTGCACCTGCATGGCCACCGCGCCGCTCATGTAGCCCACCGTCCCCGCGCTCGGACCCTCCGGGAACTCCTTGAAATAATCGTCGCACGCCGCCTGGCAGCGCCGCATCTGGAGGAGATCGCTGTAGGCGATGACCTTCCCGAAAATCGCACCCTCCCGGTCTTTCAACGGCGGCGGATAGCGGGCCAGCAGCCGCTCATAGACCACGATCGCCTCCCAGCGTTTCTCCCATTCATAATAGGCCCGCGCCATCCGCAGGAGGAGCCCCGGTCCGAAATCGGGCTGCTTCTGAAACTCGTCGAACTGCTGCTTCGCCCCGTCGAGCTGCTCCTTGAGCTGGGTATTGGCCATCTGGAACTGCGCCGAGAGCTGCGGGCTGCCCGCCGCGGCTTTGGTATTGGCCTCCATCGCCGCCGTGGTGCGGCTCACCCGGTAGGCCTGGATTTTCATCACGTCCTCCCGCGAGCGCACCGTGCGGTAGGAGGCCAGCGCGTCGGCAAATTGCTTGTCCTCCAAAAACTCGTCCCCCAGCCGGACGGCCACCGCGTTCAGCCCCACGGGATTCTCGACCAGCGCAGGTTTTGCTTCGAGCCGCCGGAGCACGATGACCGCTTTCTTGGACTCCTTTTTCTCCGCATAAAGCTCCGCCAGCATGATCCCGCCGCCGGCCTGCGCCACGGTCCGAATGTCCGGCGTGATGAGCCGCACGAGCGTCGCGATGGCCTCGTCGAGTTTGGTCGTCTCCCGGTGGGCCTGGGCCTGCGAGAGCAGCGCCTCATCGCGCCACGCGGCGATGCCCTCGAGTTCTTTGAAAAGGGGAATCGCCTCGTCGTATTGCTTCGCCCGCAGCGTCGCGCGCGCCAGCCCCAGTTTCACCTCCCACACCTTTTCGGCGTTGGGATATTTGGCGATGTATTTTTTGAAATTCACGATGGCCTTGCCGTTGTCGCCGCCGTTGAAATACGCCGCGCCCGTCATGTAGATCAGCGGCGGAAGCTGCGGCAGGCGGTCATCGAGAATCAGCTTCATCGCCGCCTCGAATCCGCTCGCCGCCTCCGTCCATTTGCCTTCGTTGAAGGCTTTCAGCGCGTCGTTATAGGCCTGGGCCACAGCCTCCATATCCGTCACCGGTTTCAACGCGGGAGCCTGCGCCCATCCCAAGCCCGCGAGGTGGAATCCCAAGAACACCGCCACGACCAAGCACATCCGTCCACTGCCGAAGACGGCAGCGCGAACGAAGGCAGGGAGGGGCGGAGGGAGGGCCGGCATCGGAGCGGGGCCAGTTTCTACACGCAAACTGGACCGTGACAAATCCTTTGCGAAGATTTTGCCGTCGCGCAAATCCGGCGGACGCCCCGGCCCTGCTAGCGCTCCGCCGCGTAGCGCGCGGCGAGGGCGCGGCGGGAGATTTTGCCGCGCTCGTTGGCGGGGATTTCGGCGACGATCCACACCGCGCGCGGAACCTGCCAGGGGCTGAGTGTTTCGTGGCAAAAGCGCTGCACCGCGGCGGCATCCAGCCCGGCTCCGGCCACGCAGGCCACCGGCTCCTCGCCGCGCAGCGCCGACGCCACGCCAAAGACCACGACCTGCGCCACGCCCGGATACGCCGCGATCCGGGCCTCGACTTCCAACGGGTTCAGCTTGCGGCCGGCCACATTGATCACGTCCGAAGTCCGCCCCGCGAGATACAGACCGCGCACCCCGCGGCGCACCAGATCGCCGGGCACGAATTGCCCGCCGTCCAGCGCCGGATCGCCGTCGGCAGGAAAGTAACCGTCGCCCACCGCCGCGCTCCGCACCGCGACCGGCCCGGCATTTTCGCCCTCGTGCGCGATCTCCACGCCGGGCAGCGGCAGGCCGACGAAGCCGTCCTCGGAGCGCGGCTCATCCGAACCGTCATAGCTGATCCCGCCACATTCCGACGCGCCGTAAAAGACGTGAATCTTCCGCCCGAACTTCGCGCTGAACCGCTCCGCCGCCACGCTCGGCAACGGCGCGCCCGCCGAGATGCAGAGCCGCAGCGCGGGCAGCGCCGGGAGCTGCTCCAGCTCCGCCATTTTCTGAAAAAACACCGGCGTCCCCGGAAACACCGTCGCGCCCGTGGCGGCGAGCCCATCGAGCACCGCGCGCGGCATCCGGTCGGCGCTGGCCACCAGCCGCACACCGTGGGCCAGCAGCGGCAGGAGGAGACTGCTCAAGCCGTAGCTGTGCGAAAACGGGATCACCCCGAAGTTCACGTCGTCCGCGGTGATGCCCATCCCGGCGCAGATCTGTGCGGCGTCCGCGAGCAGTTGCCCCGCGCGAAAGCGGATCGCCCGCGGCGCGCTCGTGGTGCCGGAGGTGAGCTTCAGCAGGTCGGGCACCGGTCCCGTCCAGCGGCCCGCATCCGGCGCACCGGCACGGTGCTCGATGCGCAGCGCCCCGGCGGCCTCCGTCACCAGCGCCGCCGCGCCGCTCATCGCCAGCGTCGCCGCCCGTTCGGTGGCATCCAGGTAATCCGCCAGCGGCAGCGGGATCAGCCTCCGCCGCCACAGCGCCAGCAGCACCTCCGGCCAGCGTTCGCTGTTGCCCAGTTGCAGCGCCACCACCGCGCCCGGCGGGAGGTAGGCAAACGGCCCCGCCACCTGCTGCGCCGCGCTTTCGATCCCCGCGAATGTCCGCAGCGCCCGCCCGCTCGCGTCCATGATCGCGACCGCCTCGCCGCGCACCGCGAGCGTCTGCCGCCACGCGGTCAGCAGGACGTTTTCAGCGGAAAAATCGGGCACGGGAAATAGTCGGAGTTTTTGATTGCGGGGAGGCTTATCGCGGCTAGCCTCCTACTCCCTTTTCCAAGCCATGAAAGCAGATATTCATCCCGACTACCAACCGACCACCATTCACTGCGCCTGCGGCACCACCTACCACACGAGCAGCACCAAGCGCGAACTCAGGATCGGTATCTGCGCCGCCTGCCATCCGTACTTCACCGGCGAGCAAAAGTTCGTCGATACCGCCGGCCGCATCGAGAAATTCTCCCGCCGCTACGGCACCGCCGCTCCGCGCAAAAAGTCCGCCTAGCGTTCCAGTTCCGATTTCCGAAACGGTGAAGATGCCCCGCGCGTCTTCACCGTTTTGCTTTTTCCGCATCGAAGAAAAGGATGAAGGATGAAGGCGGAAGGATGAAAGCCGGCCGCCCGTTTTCCACCATCGCGCTTCATCCCTCAGCCTTCATCCTTCATCCTTTTCTTCCATGGACTTCGCCCCACTCATCGCCCGCAAAGCCGACCGCTTTCACGAACTCGAAGCTGAGATTTCCGCCTCGAATCTCTACGACGACCCGCGCAAAGCCCGCGAAACCCTGCGCGAGCACACCCGGCTGAAACAGCTCCTCGCCGGCTGGGAACTGCTCCAGAAATCCCGCGCGGAACTCGCCGAAAACCAGGCGCTCGCCAAGGGGGACGACGCCGAGTTTGCCGAGCTGGCCG
>JAYWEB010000197.1:0-4472 GCA_043779575.1 Chthoniobacter sp.
CGGCCAGCCCAGCACCGCGATGAACGCGGTGAGCACGACCCATTCGACGCTGCTCAGGTAAGCCGCCAGCTCGCTCTGCGGCGTGGGATAAATGGACTGGAACAGTCCCTGCCCAAAGACCCCGTGGTAGATGACGGGCTTGTTGAAAAGCCAGGTGAAGCGCGGTGCGCCGTAGATCTGGCCCTTCCATTTTGCCGTCCCGGTCGGGCCGAAAAAAATGAGGTGCTTGAAGCGCAGCATCGACTCCGCCTCGCCGTAGCCTTCCTGCTGCTGGCGAAAGGCGTTGAGCGTGAAGCGGCGGTAGTGCCAAACGATGGCGCTCGGCGAAAACGCGATGACCCCGCCGTTCGTTTGCAGCCGCCAGCAGAAGTCCACATCGTCGCCCGCCTTGCGATATTCGGTATCGAAGCCGCCAATGCTTTCATACGCCGCGCGGTGAAAGGCCATGTTGCAGCCGGGGATGTGCTCGGCCACCACATCCGTGAGCAGTACATGGCTCGGCCCGCCGGGCGCGGCGCACACCGCGGCCTGAATCCAATTCACCGCGGGCGGCGAAATATTCGGCCCGCCCACGCCGACGTAGTCGCCGCTGAGCAGCGTGCCGACCATGAAGTAAAGCCAGTCGGGATCGGCCATGCAGTCGCCGTCGGTGTAGGCAAAAATCTCGCCGCGCGCGGCGTGTGCGCCGGCATTGCGCGCATAGCTGAGTCCCATGTTTGGCTGCACGATGTGGATGAAGCCGGGGAGCTTTCCGCCACCATCGAAAACCTCGCAGCGCGCCTCGTGATGCTGCCCCGCCACGACGGCGCTTTCGTCTTTGGCCACCGCCGGCACGCGGGCGCGACGCTCTTCCAGCCAAGCGCGGACGAGGTCCTGCGAGTGGTCCTTCGAGCCATCATCGACGAGCACGATTTCAAAATCGGGATACGTCACTTCGTCGAGCGAGCGCAGACAGTCGCCGAGCGTCTGGCCGCCGTTGTAGCTGCACACGATGACGCTGACTTTCGGATCGCGCGGCAGCGCCACGCGTTGCGTCATCGAGGTGTCGCCGCGCAAATACGCCTGGAGCGTGTGAAAGACTTTCTTCGGCTGGCGCTCGCGCGTCACGAGGCCGAACGCCCAGTCCGTGATGTCGTGACCGCCGGTGAACCACTCGTCGGTCCACGCGAAAAAGATCGTCCCCGCCGCCCCGCCGCGCACCACACATTCCAGATGCCACCCGAGCACGAAGGCTTGCTCGTCTTCGCCTTTGCGAATCGTATCCATCCCGAATTCGCCAAAGATCAGCGGCTTGTCCTCGGCGAGATTTTGCAGCCGCGCGAGGTACTTTTCAAAATCCCGCTGCCGCTCAAGATAGACGTTGTAGGAGACGAAATCGACGTTCGTCGGCAGCAGGTATTCCGTCGGCGGATAGCTCGCGTAGCTAAAGAGCGCGCGCGGATCGGCCGCGCGGGCGATGCGGATCAGCTTCTCGACAAACTCGATGACCCGCTGCGCCCCGAGCCAGCGCACGATGGCAAAGGGAATTTCGTTCCCCACGTAGTAGCCGAAGATCGCCTCGTGCCCCGCGTTTTTCGCCACGCCCGCACGGATCGTCTCCTCGACCTGACGCCGGATTTTCGTGTTGTTCAGAAACTCGATATGCTCCGCCCACGGGATCGAAATAAGCACGCGCAGCCGGAACTCCCGCGCGAGGTCGAGGAACCACCGCGGCGGAACGTGATAGATGCGCAGGAGATTGATCCCCATCTCCGCCATGAGCGCGAAATCGCGCCGCGCCTTTTCCGGGTCGCCGACGAAATCACCGGCGGCATCCGGCGCGAACGGGCCATAGGTCACGCCCTTGATGAACCACTTCCTGTCGCCCTCGAAAAAGAACTTCGCCCGCACGCGGATTGGCGCGAGCGGTGCGGCGGAAACAACTGGCGGGGCGCTGGGTGCGAGGGCGTCGGGCATGGAAAAAGAGCGCCCTTCATAATCCCCCACCCCGCGCTCGGCAAGCGGCGCGGCGAGCCCAGAGTTTTCATCTGGCGACGATGGTTTTCGCCATAGGCTTTGGACTGCGCGGACTTGTCCGCGCTTTGCGGAGGGGCGGACTTGTCCGCGCGGCGGGGGAGTGATCGTGCGCCTGCACACCGCCACCCCGCCGCGGCAGCAAGCTGCCTCCTGCCGCAAAGCGCGGACAAGTCCGCGCACTCCAAAGCTCGCTGCGCTCGCGAAACACGACCGTCCACTTTCTCTCGTGCCAAAGCTCCCGGCAGGAGTGTTCCGCATTGGAGTTGCGGCGGTGGGCGAGAATGTTTTTGACCCTCCCCCAGCCCGCTGAAATAACAGCCGCCCACATTTTTCAACCCCACCAACTGCTCACTCATGAACACCGTCCACTCCCTCAAAACCCTCAAAAAGAACGTCGGCAAAGTCGTCGAGGCCGAACTCGAATCCACCCGCGGCCTGCTGCGCCTCGCGCCCGCGTGGGTGCCGCGCAGCTTTCTCCAGCCGGGCAAGCGGCTGAAGCTCCACCCGGACGATCTTTACGCCTATGGCCTGAACCGCGGCGGCATCGACGAACGCTGGTTTGCCTCCACCACCCCGGCGGCGAATGAAGGCCGCGTGCCGGATGAAGGTTACAGCTACGTCGTCGCGGGAAAGACGCGTTTCACGCTCGCGCAGGCGGTGGCGGAGTGCGGGGCCACGATCATCGGCGAGAAGATCTGGAAGAAGTATAAGCGCTGGCCGGTGTACTCGAAGTTCTTCGATAACATGGGGCCGATCCCGCATCACATGCACCAGTCGAAGAAACAGGCGGCGCTCGTCGGGCAGGAGGGCAAGCCGGAGTCGTATTACTTCCCGCCGCAACACAACAACGTGGGGAATAACTTCCCTTACACCTTCATGGGCTTCGAGCCGGGCACGACGAAGGCGCAGGTCCGCAAGACACTCGAAGATTGGAACAAGGGCGACAACGGCATCCTCGACCTATCCAAAGCCTACCGGCTGAAAGTCGGCACCGGCTGGTTGATTGACCCGTGCATCCTCCACGCGCCTGGCTCGCTCTGCACCTATGAGCCGCAGTGGGGCAGCGACGTGTTTGGCATGTATCAGTCACTCGTCGAGGGCCGGGAGGTTCCTTGGTCTTTGCTGGTGAAAGACATGCCTAAGTCCAAGCACAAGGACTTGGATTTCATCGTGGACCAACTCGACTGGGATAAGAACGTGGACCCTAACTTCAAGGACAATCACTACCTCGAACCCGTCCCCGTCGCCGACACCCGCAGCGAGGGTTACGTGGATCGCTGGATCGTGTATGGCAAGGTCGATGGCGAGCAGCTTTTCACGGCCAAGGAACTGACTGTCGAGCCTGGCGCCGTCTGCACCATCAAGGACCAAGGCGCTTACGGCCTCATCTGCGTGCAGGGCCGCGGCGCGATCAACGGCCAGGCGCTCAACAGCCCCAAACTCATCCGCTTTCACGAGCTGACCGAGGACGAATTCTTCTGCACCGAGGACGGTGCGAAAGCCGGCGTGACCTTTGCCAACACCAGCGAAACCGAGCCGCTGGTCTGCCTGCGTTACTTCGGCCCCGAGGTGAATCCCGACGCCCCGGCGATGGGTGCGTATCGGAAAAACAAATTCAACTGAGCCACGGGCGGCTCAACCGCTCCAGTCAAACGCCGCACCGGGAAACCGGTTCGGCGTTTTCTCCGCCGCGACAGGCTCGGGGGCACAGCGGTTTCACGAAGACCTGGTTCAAGCTGACGACTCGGGCCGGTCGAGTTCGCCGTCGAGCTGCTCGAACTCGGCGAAGTGATCGGGGCGCAGCGGCTCGCTGACGCGGTATTCCTCGCCGAGCCATTTGCCGAGGTCGATCAGCTTGCAGCGGTTCGAGCAAAACGGGCCGGTCGGCTCGGCGAAATACTCCGTCGGTTTTCCGCAAATCGCGCAGGGAAGTTCACACTTCGAGGCCATAAATTATGCGGTCAGAGCGCCCAGACGGTCTGGCCGGCCACGATGGTGCGGACAGCGCGGCCGCGTAGCTCCCAGCCGTGGAAGGGCGTATTCCGGCTGCGGGAAAAGCTCTGCTCCCGATCAACCGTCCATTCGAGGCCGGGGTTGATGAGCGTGACATCGGCGGGTGCGCCGACGGTGAGCGTGCCGCGGTCGAGGCGGAGGAGGCGGGCGGGCTCGACCGTGAACATCTCGACGAGGCGCGCGAGGGAGATGGCTTTCTTTTTGTGGACGAGGAGGTCGAGGAAAAGGCCGAGTTCGGTTTCGAGGCCGAGGATGCCGAAGGGCGCGAGGTCGAACTCGACTTCCTTTTCGTAGGAGCAGTGCGGCGCGTGGTCGCTGGCGAGGATGGTGATGGTGCCGTCGGCCACGCCCTCGATGAGCAGGTCGATGTCGCGCTGGGTGCGGAGCGGCGGGTTCATTTTGAAGTTCGTGTCGAAGCCGCGGATGGACTCGTCGGTGAGGGC
>JAYWEB010000198.1:0-4458 GCA_043779575.1 Chthoniobacter sp.
CTCGATCTGCGCGGGCCTGCCGGCTCGCGCAAATTCGAGTTCGATTTCCACGACGCCACGGCGCGCGGCAAAGGCGGGCGCGTAACCGCACAGCACCCATGACTTTTCGCCCCACCCTCGCCCTCGCCGCGCTCGCCGTGGCCGGATGCACTTCCATCCCGATCGACGTGGGGACGAAGGAGCCGGTGAAAGTCGATATCGCGATGAAGGTGGATGTGTATCAGCACGCCGACCCGAACGGGCCGAAGAAGGTGGTGCCGCAGCCCGTGACGACGGATGTGGCGAAGAGCCGGCGGAACCGGATGGGGGAGATTCAGATTTTGAAAAACTCGCGGCTCGTGGGGGAGAATCACGGCGGTTATCTGGAAGTGCGGACGCTCCCGCCGGGCGAATACGGTGACTACGTGAAGACGACGGTGGATGCGGAAAACAGCGATCGCGGGCGGCTGATCGAGAAGCTGGCGAAGGAGAAAAACATTCCGGTTTCGCAAGCCGAACGGCAGCAGGCGGAGCTGTTCCAGAAAGGGGCGTTCGCGGGCGAGTGGCTGGAGGTGGGGGACGCGGAGGGGAAGTATGCGTGGAAGCAGAAGGAGTGATTTACGCGGACGGCGGTGGAAAAAGTCCGCCGATGGTGGTCGGCGGCGTGCCGAGTGAGGCGAGGTAGTCCGTCATCTGGTGCCAGCCGAGGGCGCGGTAACTTTCAAACTGGGACTCGCTGAAGAACTGGTCGCCGGTGGGTTCGTGCGGGAAAGTTTCGTGGGTCTTGGCGTAGTTGAGGACGTCGATGGGTTCGTTGCCGGTGAGGAGCGGCTTGACGTAGAGGAGGAGGCCGTCGGGTGCGCCGGGGTCGGCGGCGCTGTAGCGGATGTGGCCGAGGGCAAAGCCGCGCCGGTTTTCGATCGGGGTGTCTTTGGAGACGGCGTAGAGGTGCTCGATCTCGATGGGGATGCCCATGTCGATGCGGATTTTGCGGATGGCGTTGCCGAGTCCCTCGAAGGCGTAGCCGGGGTCCTGCTCGGCATCGAGGATGACGATGCGGCGGCAGCGGCGCAGGACCATTTCGTAAAGCGCGAGGTTTTCAAAATGTCCGCCGTCCGACAGCTCGACGCAGGCGCTGTGCTCGCTGGTCAGGCCGGAGGCTTCGATGAGCAGCGGCCAGACGGCGTGGAGCGGACCTTTTTGCACCCACGAAGCGCAGCCGGCGGGGCCGGGATTGCCGAGCCACCAGCCGAGGCGGACGTTGAAGAGCGTCATCAGGAAGGTGAGGAGCGGCGAGGAATTGTAGCCGGCGTTGGGATTGGCGGCGGCCCCGGATACGGCGAGGGCGGTGCCGATGGTGATGCCGCCGGCGTAGCGGGCGCTGGGGCGGTAGCCGAGGCGGCGGTTGCCGGAGTGGAGCCGCGAGACGGTGAAGGAATCGGCTTTGCGCTCCTGCCAGGCGAGCTCGGCGCCGGCGACGAGGTTGAGGGCGATATTGATGACGTGAAGGAGCGGGCCGCGCGGGAGTTCGCGCATCTCGAAATTGTCGAGCGGGTCGAAGCCGGTGAAGGGATGCGGCTGGCGCTGGGTGCTGCGGGCGGCGCCGAGGTAGGCGCGGACGAGGCGGTTGCGGTAGGTGGCGTGGAGGGAAAAGCGGTTGGCATTTACAAACGCGCCCATGAAAAGGCAGACGGCGACGAGGCCGCCGAGCATCCACCAGACGCGATGCGCGAAGTTCCAGTAGAGATAGTCGGGAAAGTTCACGGTGAGCGAGAGGGGATCGAAGGGGCGTTTCCACGCGGCCAGATCGCCGACCCACGCCTTCGGGATGGTGGCGACGAAGCGATCCACCAGCACGAGCGAGAGCAGCCACGAAAGCACGCCGAAAAAGACGAACGCCGCGGTCGCGAGAATGAGCGTGCGCCGGGCTTCGGGGTTATTGCTGAGGAAAGCGGGCGTCTTGGAACTGGCGGCGATTTTCGCGCTGATGAAGCCAATGATGCCGCCCGATGCCGCGATGGCGGCCTGGATTTTTCCACTGACCACGGGGATGTAAACCGGCACCCAAAAAACGAGGCCGTGGATGAGCAGCCAGGCGGCGGTGAGGCCGCCGACCCTGCCCATCGCGCGCGCCCACCACTCGCGGTCGTCGTCCTCCATGACGCGGCTGGTCAGGCCGACGAAGAGGCAGTTCATGCAGAAAAATCCGACGAGCATGGCGGGTGGGCCGAAGGTGAGAAAATGGACGGCGAATTCGGCCTTGGACGGTGTGGGAAAAACTCTGGCCGCGAGGCCCCACAGGAGCAGGGACGCGGGGCAGCCGACGACGAGCAGGGAGCCCGCGGCATTGACGACCACGCGGGTGAAGTGGATGCGGGAGCCGGTGAGTATCCGCAGGTGCCGGTCGCGGTGGAAAGTCACCGCCGCGCAAGCGACGATGCCGAGGGAGGAGGCGGATGCGAGGAAGACGACGATGCGGCAGAGTCCCTCGCGCGATTGCATGCGGGTGAGGGCGTTGGCGTCGGTATTCGAGGTGCCCGCCCACCACGCGCCGAGCAGGAGAAAGCCCAGGAACAGCGGGAGCATCCAGCCCCACGCGAAGTGCCGCGGCCCGAGGCGGAAGTTGTCGAAGGTCGGCAAATCGAGCCCCGGATACGCGGTGGCGGCGGCGACGCAGAGAAACGCCCCGGCGAGATAGGCGTGGAGCTGCCAGGGTGGGGGACAGGCGTAAATGGCGAGCAGGCCGAACCACGGGAGGACGAGCAGCGCGGCGAGGAGCGCGACGAGGACGGTCCAGTTGAGCAGGAGATTGCGCAGCGCGGTGGCCACGAGCGCCCAGCCGTCGGCGGAGAAAAGGCCGAGCTGGCGCGCGAGATAGTTACTGAACCGGCGGAGATGCCGCAGCGGTGGCGGCTCGGGTTCGGGCGAGACGGTTTCGCCGCACTGGCCGAGTTCCTTTTCCACCCCGGACAGTCCGTCCGGATGCTGGCGCACCCAGGCGCTGAGCATGCTGCCGAGGTAGCCGCCGCCGGAGACCGTGGAGAGAAAGTCGAACCGCGAGAGCAGCCCGGCGCGGGCCAGCGCCTGCACGGCGCCGAGGGCGAAGGTGGCGCTGCGGATGCCGCCGCCGGAGAGGCACAGGGCGGAGCGTTCGGGCTGGAGCTGGCGGATGCGCGCGTGGACGGCGCGCAGCCGCTGCGGCGCGGGCTGGGTGAGGTCCGCGGCGGTCGCGGTGCCGGTGAAGGAATCGAGTTCCTCCTGGAGCATCTCGGGCAGTGCGATGGGCGGATGGGCAGTGGGATCGTCCGGCATGTGGAGCCTCCTTGCAGAAGTGGCCAGCATGCTGGCGAAAAGAGCGCCGAGGACGAGCGAAAAATCCGCCGCCTCCGATTTGCGACTTGCATCTGTAACGTCCGTGGTTACATATCCCGCCCCGTGAATCCGACCACCATTGCCAACGACACGCTGCTCGCCGCGCTCAACTGGCGCTATGCCACGAAGAAATTCGATCCGGCGAAAAAGATCGCGGACTCCGCCTGGGCCGCGCTGGAGCAGGCGCTCATCCTCACGCCGACGAGCTACGGCCTGCAGCCGCTCAAGTTTCTCGTGCTCACGGACCCGGCGCTCCGCGCGCAGCTCGTGCCGGTCTCGTGGGGGCAGACGCAGCCGGTGGATTGCTCGCACTACGTGGTCATGGCCGCGCGGGCGCAAAACACCGAGGCCGACGTGGCGCACTACATCGCGCGCATGGCGGAGGTGCGCGGGATGCCGGCGGAGGCGCTCGACGGTTTCAAAAAAGTGCTCCTCGGCGACGTGGTGCATGGTCCGCGCGGCGGAATGGCGCTGGAATGGGCCGCCCGCCAGTCCTACATCGCGCTCGGCAATTTTATGACCGCGGCGGCGCTGCTCGGCGTGGATACGTGCCCGATGGAGGGCTTCGAGCCGGCGCAATACGACGAGATCCTCGGCCTGCCCGCACAGGGTTTCCGGGCGGTGGTGGCGTGCGCCGCGGGCTATCGCGCGGATGACGACAAATACGCGGCGCTGCCGAAAGTGCGCTTCCCCGCGAGCGAGCTGATCGACCGCCGCTGAGCGTCCATTTTACATTATGAACACCAACTCCGCACCCGATCTCACGCAACGTCCGCCCCGCAGCCCGCGCGTGCGGCTCGGCGGCTACGTCCTCCTCCCGCGCCTGCTGGACAAAGGCCGCGCGGTCCTCGCCGGCACGAACGGCGAGTATAAATACAACTGCCCGCTGGATCAGCGCGTGCTCGGTTTCCTCGGCCTCGAGGCGGAGGAGCTGCGGGTCGAACTCGCGACCGGCAAGGGCGACTGGGAAATCCTCGAATGGATCGCGGCGAATCAAAAACACCCGCGCGAGGCGTGGGAGATCGCGCAATGGAGCGACTTCCAAGACCGCCGCGGACCGGACAGCGATGCGGAGACGCTCGGCTTTTTTACGAAGTACGTGAGCGA
>JAYWEB010000199.1:0-4445 GCA_043779575.1 Chthoniobacter sp.
TGTGTCACGCCGTCCACCTACGTCTTCGGTGATTTTCAAGAACCGCCCACGCTGATTCTCTTTGAGGTCGAGAAAGAAGATCTTGCGATCATTGACGACCTTTTCGGACGCGATTGGATCGGATCCCATTCTCTCTCCAGGATTATCATTCATCATTAGTTACGTTGACTGGCTTGTTGAGCACAGCCCAACCGCGGGCTGGCAGGTCGCGAATCGTAGGCAATAAGCCGGGGGGCGCAATGACAAGATTCCATAATTTTCAGGCACACTCGTTTTCGCCCAGCCGGACGAAATTCACGCCCGCAAGCCCACGGCGCTCCGCACGCGCTGCATGACCTGCTCGGCAAGCGCCCCCGCCCGCTTCGCGCCATCGGCGAGCACGCGATCCACGTAGCCGGGATCGTCCGCCAGCTCGGCCCGGCGGGCGCGCTGCGGCGCAAAAAAATCCCACACCGCGCCGAAGAGCCGCTTCTTGAAATCGCCGTAGCCCACCCCGCCGGCGCGGAATTCCTCCTCCATTTTCTCCACCTCCGCCGCCGACGCGAACAAGCGGTAAAGCGCCACAATCGCCGAGCCCGCGGGATCCTTCGGCGCTTCGACGGGCACCGAGTCGGTGACGATCCCCATGATCTTTTTCCGCAGCGCCTTTTCCTCCGGGAAAAGCTCGATCGTGTTCCCGTAGCTCTTGCTCATCTTCTGCCCGTCGAGTCCGGGGATCGCCGCCAGCGCGGGCAAAATGCTCGCCTCCGGCACGGTGAAAATCGGCCCGTAAAGCGCGTTCATTTTGTGCGCAAGATCGCGCGTGACCTCGACGTGCTGCTTCTGGTCGCGGCCCACGGGCACGATGTTCGAGTCGTAGATCAGGATGTCCGCCGCCATCAGCACCGGATACGCGAACAGCCCGTGCGACGGCGTCTTTTCCTTGGCGAGGTGATCCTTGTAAGCGTGGCAGTTTTCCAGCATCGGCATCGGCGTCTGGCAGCTCAGCAGCCACGCCAGCTCGGTGTGCTGCGGCACATCGCTCTGGCGGAAAAGCACCGCCTTCGCCGGGTCCAGCCCGCACGCGAGAAAATCCAGCGCCACCCCGCGCACGTACTCGCGCAGCTTCGCCGGATCGAAGACCGAAGTCAGCGCGTGATAGTCCGCGATGAAATAGAAAGCCTCGCCGCGCTCCTGCCACTCGATCGCCGGGCGCATCATGCCAAAGTAATTGCCGATGTGTGGCTGGCCGGTCGGCTTGATGCCGGAGAGGATGCGGGGCGGGGGCATTTAGGATTTGGGATTTAGGATTTGGGATTTGGTCCCGAAGAAGCGCGCACCTTTTCAACCCGCGCGCACTGCGTCAAGACGCGGCGGCGGGTCAAAAAACAACCCGTCATTCTGCTCGCAGGCGTTTTGCAAATCGAGCCACTCCCCGTCCCGGCACCCCGGATCAGCCGATCACCGGATGACCCCGGCCTTGCGGGCAAAGAGCGCGACGTTCATCACCACATGCCGGCGAGTGGGATCGCCCGACTCCGGGCGGATCGCCACGTCCAGCACGCGGATGAAAGGATCGAGCGGCTCGATCTCGGCGACGGACAGACACGCATCGAGCGCTTTCCCGTCCGCCCCGCCGACGGGCACTTCCACCGCCCAGTAGCTCCGCTCGAAACCGGGCAACCCCGCTTCATCACGAGTCGTGTTCAAGCGGGTGACGGCTCCGGCCAGACCGGCGCGCTCGAAATGCTGTTTCATCCGTTCGGGAAACCAGATCACCGCCGCATCGCTCGGGTGGCTGGCGAAGAGCGCCTGGATCTCGTGCCGCTCCGCGTCTTTTTGCACCTCCAGCGCGCGCACCTCTCCGATGACCCTTTGCGCCTCCGCGATCCGCTCCTTCAGCCCTGCCGCGGCGAGCCGGTGCGCGCTCTCCTTTTCCTGCAAAGGCGCGATCCACTGGGCATGA
This sequence comes from Chthoniobacter sp., assembly GCA_043779575.1. Classification (GTDB taxonomy): domain Bacteria; phylum Verrucomicrobiota; class Verrucomicrobiia; order Chthoniobacterales; family Chthoniobacteraceae; genus Chthoniobacter. Next base: position 1,946 of record JAYWEB010000199.1, read on the forward strand.
AACGCCCAGCCAGCCGCCAGCGTCAGGACGCCCAAAACCGGCCAGTGCATCCGCAGCAGTTTCATGCGCAAATCCATCCTCAGCGTTTTCCCTTCTTGGTCGCCGGTGCGGACCCTCCCGAGCCCGCTCGGGCCAGCACCACGAAGCCAGTCCGCTGCTGGCCGGGAGCCGCGCCCGGCGCGTCCGGTTCATCCCCGATCTTTTCAAATCGTGCGCTCACCGGCCGCTGGCCGGCACTGCGTTTCAGGCGATCCTCCACCGCCAGCCGAAAACGATCCGCATCCAGCCGCGACTGCGCCCCAGCCGCCAACCCGCGGACGCGGACCGTCCACGATTCGGCATCGTCCTCCTCCGCCGAGCCTTGGAGTTCGAGAAGCTGGATTCTTTCCCCCACCGCCATGGCCACGGCGTGCAGCGCCGAGGTCCACCGCGGACGCGCCCGCTCGGCGACGATGCGCGCTCGCATGTCCAGATTCCGCTCGATCTTCGGCCGCCACGCCACCGCCTCCTGGAGGTGCGTCGAAACCGTCGCCCATTCCGCTTCTTGCGCCGCCAGTTCCCGCGCCGCTCCCGTGGCCTGGCTCCGCGCGCTCGCAAAGCTCAGCCCGAGCCACGCCGCCCCGGCGAGAAACAACCCCAAGCCGCCCAGCGCGAGCATCCGGGGACGAGCCCACCCACCCGAGCGGGAACGCGCGGGAACCACCGCCGGCGGTGCGGAAGGCGGCTCCGGTCGAGCACGCGCCGGAGATTTTTTCGCCGCCGTTTTTTGCGGGAAAAAAGTTTCGCCGGTCAGAAAAGACTCCGCCGCCGGTGGGGTGGGGCGCGGCCCTTCCGGGCGAAGCGGCTGACCGTCTTGCATGCTCTCAAACAACCGTCGCACCTCGATCAGCGCGATGGAATCGAGCAGGTTTTTCAACGGAAACGGCTTCCACAGGACGAGCGCGTTGACGCTCCGGATGAAACTCCGCTTCACCTCGTCGTCCTGATGGCCGGTCATGAAAACGAATCCCAGGCACAGCGCCGGAGCGATTTTTTCGATGGCCCGGAAGAGCGCGTCGCCCCGCAACCCCGGCATCATGAAATCGCAAAAAACCATCGTGAACTCGCCGGTCAGCACCTCGCGGACGCCGTCCTCGCCGTTCTGGACCGCCACGACGGCGTAGCCCTGTTCGATGAGACAATCGCGGACGATCTCGCTAATCTCGGGGTCGTCCTCCAGCAGCAAGACCCGCCCTTTGCCCACCGCGGCACCCACCGCCGCGACGGGAGAATCCACATCGTCGCGCGGGATGGAACGGTCCCAACCCGCTGGATCGCGAGTCGGTCTGTCGAGGCATTGGTTCACCGTGGAAATAATTAAGGGCGGGGGCTGCGGGGCTGATCCCCGCGCCGCCCTGCGCTCCCCTGAGTCGCAGATACCATGCCCGGCGGCCGGTTGCTTCCCGCTTGCTCCGGGCGACATTTCGGCGAAAGGCACTCCTATGAAAACTCTCCCGATGTTTCTCCACGGCGCGTGGGCCAAGGCCGGCGACGGCGCGACGCGCGAAATCCTCAACCCGGCGAACAACCAGCTCCTCGCCGTGGTCAGCGACGGCTCGGAGCACGACGCCAAACTCGCCATCGCCCACGCCCGCCGCGCTTTCGACGAAGGCCCGTGGCCGCAGATGCGCGCGCCGGAGCGGGCGGGGTATCTTTTCAAACTCGCCGATCTCATCGACAAAAACGCCGCCGCCCTCGCCGAACTCGAAACGCGCAACAACGGCAAGCCGCTGCGCGAGGCGAAGTACGACGTGGCCGATGCCGCCGCGTGCTTCCGCTACTTCGCCGGGCTGATCACGAAACCGCTCGGCCAGACCTACGAGGTCGGCGATCCGGCGATCCAGGGGATGGTCGTGCGCGAACCCATCGGCGTCTGCGGGCAGATCATCCCGTGGAATTACCCGCTGCTCATGGCAGCGTGGAAACTGGCGCCGGGGCTGGCCGCGGGCAACTGCTGCATCCTCAAGCCCGCCGAGACGACCCCGCTCACGGCCATCGAGCTGTTCAAACTCATCGCCGAAGCCGGCTTCCCGCCGGGTGCCGCGCAGCTCCTGCTCGGCCCCGGCCACACTGCCGGCCACGCGCTTGCCGCCAGCCTGCTCGTGGACAAGATCGCCTTCACCGGCGGCACCGTCACGGGCCGCAAAATCATGGCCGCGGCGACCGGCAACATCAAAAAACTCACGCTCGAACTCGGCGGCAAATCGCCCTGCATCGTCTTTGCCGACGCCGATTTCGAGGTCGCGCTCGAATACGCCATGTTCGCGATTTTCGCCGGCCAGGGCGAAGTGTGCAGCGCCGGCTCGCGGCTCATCCTCGACAAAAAAATCGCGGACAAATTTCTCCCGCGCCTCGCCGCCGCCAGCGCGCGGATCGTCGTCGGCGACGGCCTGCATCCGCAGACCGAGATGGGTCCGCTCATCACGTCGGCGCACATGGAGAAAGTGCTCGGCTACATCGC
>JAYWEB010000200.1:0-4442 GCA_043779575.1 Chthoniobacter sp.
GGACACGCGGAAGAAGGTCTCGAAGTCGGAGCAGGGGACTTACGCGAAGCCGATGAACGCGGAGCATTTCGTGGGGAAATACGGCGCGGACATCGTGCGGCTGTGGGCGGCGAGCGTGGACTACCAGAACGAGGTGCCGTTTTCCGAAGAGAGCTTCAAAGGGCTCGCCGAGTCGTATCGGAGCTTCCGCAATATCCTGCGCATCCTGCTGGCGAACCTGTCGGACTTCGATGCGAATCAGGCGTCGCTCGATGGCGCGACGCTGATCGACCGCTGGGTGCTGTCGCGGTTGCAGGAGGTCATCGCGACGTGCCGGGCGGCGTACGCGGAGTACGATTTCCGCAGGGTCTTCCAGACGCTGAACCAGTTCGTGACCGTGGAGATCAGCGCGCTCTACGTGGACATCACCAAGGATCGCTTGTACTGCGACGCCGCCAATTCTCCGCGCCGCCGGGCCACGCAAACTGTGATGATGGCCGTCTTCGACGCCCTCGCAAAACTCCTCGCCCCGATCCTCGTCTTCACTGCGGATGAAGCGTGGGAGTTCGCTGGAAAAACCACGTCGATCCATCTCGAAAAACTTCCCGAAGCCGATGCGGCTTTGCGTGACACCGCGCTCGAAGCGCACGTCGAGGAACTGCTGAAACTCCGCGGAGTCATCGCCCAAGCCGTCGAGCCCGCACGCCAAGCTAAGCTTTTAGCCAAATCCATTGAAGCGAATGTCACATTGGAAGTTCCAGAGGGAATCGCCTCAGCCTTGAGTGAAAAGCAAGGGCACGGTCGGAGCTTTCATCACGAGATACTTGAAAGATTTCCTGCCGACTTGAATGCGCAGAGAGCCGAGATGGAGGAGTTCTTCATCGTCAGCGAACTGGTGCTTCTACCGGGCAAGGAGCCCGTCGCAAAAGTCTCCCGCAGCGGCAATCCGCAGTGCGCCCGCTGCTGGCGGCACCGCGCTAGCGTGGGCGCGAACGCCGCGCACGCTGACTTGTGCGAGCGGTGCGCGGGGGTCGTGTCCGCAAGAGTCTGACGCAATGCACGGCGCGAAGCGAACCACAACCCGTCATCCTGAGCGGAGCGGAGCGGAGTCGAAGGACCTCTATCTCCCGGCGGGGGCGAAGGCGGTGGCTGGTGGGCTCCCTGGTGCAGCGCAACATTCCCGCTGCCTCCGCCCGCGAATAGTTAGAGGTCCTTCGACTCCGCTACGCTCCGCTCAGGATGACGGGATGGGTGGCTTCGCGGTAACGCGCGCATGCTCACAATGAAACTCCTCCCCGCCCTCGCGCTCCCGCTTTACGCGCTCGATCAGCTCACAAAATGGTGGGTGGTCGCGCACTTCACGCCGTATGACGACCCGCGGCCGGTGATCGACAATTTTTTCTACCTCTGCCGCTGGCACAACACCGGCGCGGCCTTCAGCCTCGGCTCGGGGAACAACTGGTTTTTCGTCGTGCTGTCGGCGGTGACGCTCGCGGGCTTGCTGTTCTTTTACGCGCGCGGCGTCTTTCGCGATTTGCTCTCGCGCATCGGCGTGGGGCTGCTCGTCGCGGGCATCCTCGGCAATCTCACCGACCGGCTGCGCTTCCAGCACGTCGTGGATTTTCTGCTGTTCGATCTGCACGTCCGTTTCGCGAATCCGTGGCCGGCTTTCAACGTGGCGGATAGCTGCATCTTCATCGCGACGGGCTGCTTCATCGTCGCGTCGCTGCGCGAGGGTCGGAGTGGGAAAATGACGAATGTCGGATGACGAATGACGCGGGAAATCGGAATCTCCAAAGGTGCCCGTGCGTCGCGATTCTGGCTTCGTGATGCTCTCGTCATTGGTCATTAGGCATTCGTCATTTCCATGCCCTCCTACCCGCCGAAGCTCGCCGATATCATCGCCTTCTTCGAGTCGCAGACCGAAGACGAGCGGCGCGGAAATCTCATTGCGTTTGCCGGGCAGGCAAAAAAGCACGAACCGAAACCGGGCGAGACCTTTGATCTGGAAGACGTGCGCAAGGACGAGGAATGTACGGACACGGTCGGCGTTTTTCTGCGGCTCGATGGGGAAAAGCGCGCGCACTTTCGCATCACTCTCGGCTCGCAAGTCCAGACGCTGACCCAGGCGCTGACCTCGATTTTATGCAAAGGCCTCGACGGTGCCGCGCTCGACGAAATCACCGCCCTGCCCGCGGACTTTGTGCCGAAGATCGTCGGCGGCCAACTCGTGCGGATTCGTTCGCAGACGGTGTATTACATCCTCACGCGGATGCAGCGCGCGGTAGGGGCGCTCCGCGACCGGCGGCGGGAAGCGGGCGACTGAAAAAGCAGCGCGGACTTTAGTCCAAAGTCCGCCCGCACTTTGGACTAAAGTCCAGGCTGCTTGGCGTCAGCGCTCGATGGGTTCGATGTGGACGAGCACGTCGGCCATCGCGGGGTTGCCGGCGCGGATGGCGTCTTTCACGTCGTGCCCGATCTGGTGGCCGGCGCGCACCGTGAGGTCGGCATCCACGCCGATGTGGATGTCCACATAGAACTCCGTGCCCATCTTGCGCAGCCGGCATTTCTCGACATTGAGCACACCCGCCACGCGCTGCGCGATCGCGCGCACGCCGTCTTCGACCTCCTTCGGCGGAGCGGTGTCCATGACTTCATGGATCGCGGGGATGAGCAGCCGCCAACCGTTGAAGCCGATGATGCCGCAGGTGAAGAGCGCGGCCCAGTCGTCCGCCGGCTCCCAGCCGCGACCGCCGAGGAGCGCGATGGAAATGCCGACGAACGCGCCCGCGGAAGTGATGGCGTCGGAGCGATGGTGCCACGCGTCGGTCTTGATCGCGACGCTGCCGAGCTGCTCCGCGGCTCCCGCGACTTTGCGAAAGAGCGTTTCTTTCACCAGGATGACGAGCACGAGGACCACGAGGGTGAAAGGCGCGGGCGCATGGTGCGGCGTGATGATCTCCCGGACGCTCTCGACGGCCAGGCCGATGGCGGCGGCGATGACGGCCAGCGCCACGGCGACTGAGGCCAGCGGCTCGGCTTTGCCGTGGCCGTACGGATGCCTTTCGTCGGGCGGTTCGGCGGCGACTTTCAGGCCGAACCAGATGGCGAGCGAGCCGAAGATATCGAGCGTGGACTCGATGCCGTCGGCAATGAGCGCGTAACAATTGCCGAGGACGCCGGCGACGATTTTGATGACCGCGAGGAGGAAATTCACGGCCACGCCGATCAGGGCCAGCCGCGCGCCGGTGCCGTAGCCGCGGGCGCGCCGGGCGGAGGCGGCGCTCGCGCTGAATGGTTTTGTGGAATCGGCCACGGGGCGGCATCGTAGGCGCATGAATTTGAAAGTCAGGGCCATAGTTTTTCATGCGCACGGCGTGCCGGCGGAGGTGGCGCACTGGGAGGAAGCGGACGCGCCGGAGCCGGCGGCGGATGAGGTGCGGGTGGCGCTCCTCGCCGCGCCGATCAATCCCGCCGACCTCAATGTGCTCGAGGGCAAATATCCGATCCGCCCGGCGCTGCCCGGCGTGCCGGGAGTGGAGGGCGTGGGCGTGGTGGAGGCCGTCGGGCGAGCGGTGGAGACCATGCGCGCAGGTGCGCGCGTGCTGCTGCCCCACGGCTATGGCACATGGCGCGAGGCGGGCGTGGTGAAAGCGGCGAGCGTGTGGCCCGTGCCGGAAGGCATCGCCACGGAGCAGGCGGCGATGCTGCGGATCAACCCGGCAACCGCGCTGCGGATGCTGCGGGATTTTGTGGAGTTGCCGGCGGGCGGCTGGGTTTTGCAAAACGCGGCGAACTCGGCGGTGGGGCGCGCGGTGATCCAACTCGCGCGGGCGTCCGGTTGGCGCTCGGTGAACGTGGTGCGGCGTCCGGAATTGATCGCCGAATTGCAAGCGGCCGGGGGCGACGTGGTGCTGGTCGATGGCGATGACCTGCCCGCGCAGATCGCCGCTGCGACAGGCGGCGCGGAGCTGCGGCTGGCGCTCAATGCTGTGGGCGGAGACAGCGCGGTGCGGCTGGCCAAAGCGCTCGCGCCCGGCGGAACGATCGTGACCTACGGCGCGATGAGCCGGCAGCCGCTGCGCATCCCGAATGGGCTGCTGATTTTCCAGGACATCCACTGGCGCGGTTTCTGGATTTCGCAGTGGTATCGGGCGGCGGCGGAGGCAAGCATCGGGCAGATGTTTTCCGAACTTTTCGATCTCACCCAGCGCGGCGTCCTGCATGCGCCGGTCGAGCGCATTTACCCGCTCGCGGAGGTGGCTGCGGCGCTGGCGCACGCGGCGCAGGCGCGGCGCTCCGGCAAGATTCTCTTTGGCGGAGCGGCGTGGTTTTCAGCGCAATGACCGCGGACCTTTTCGGAACACCCGAGCCGCCGCGCGAGGAGCCGCGGGTTTTTTCCGTGAGCGAAATCACGCGCACGGTGCGCGCGGTTTTGGAGGACGAAATCGGGACGGTGTGGG
>JAYWEB010000201.1:0-4435 GCA_043779575.1 Chthoniobacter sp.
CTCCGCCCACAAATAGTTAGAGGTCCTTCGACTGCGCTCCGCAAAGCCTCCGCTCCGCTCAGGATGACAGGATAAATCGCTCCGCTCCCTCGCAGATTGCGCGCTCGCTTTCTCCCTCCCGCGCGCTACATCACCCATCCGCCGCCATGAAAAACGTCACCCCGCCGCAATACCAAATCCCGCCGAATGCCGGCCGCCTCGCCAGCCTCGGCGTGCTCGCCGTCATCGCGCTGTGGTTCGCGCTTTCCAGCTTCACCAGCATCCCCACCGATTCCGCCGGCGTGCTCACGCGCTTCGGGCGTTTCATCGAAGTCGTGAAGCCGGGCCTGCGCTTCAAACTCCCGCTCGGCATCGACGTTATCGCCATCGTCCCCGTCGAGCGCCAGCTCACGCTCGACTTCGGCTTCAACACGCCCGGCTCGACGAACCCCAGCCAGCGTCCCGACGACGCGGAAGCCGAACGCAACATCGTCACCGGCGACCTCAACATGGCGCTCATCGAATGGATCGTGCAGTACCGCATCGACGACCCGGAGAAATTCAAATTTCACGTCTTCGAGCCCGAGTGGACGCTGCGCGACGCCGGTGAAGCAGTCATGCGCGAAGTCATCGGCGACCGCACCATCGACGAGGTGCTGACCATCGGCCGGCAGGACATCGAAAACGAAACGCTCACCCGTCTGCAGACGCTCGTGAAACGCTACGGCCTCGGCCTTTCCGTCATGCAGGTGCAGCTCCAAAACGTCCATCCGCCCAAGGCCGTGCAGGCCTCCTTCAGCGAGGTCAACCAGGCGCAGCAGGAAAAACAGCAGGCCATCAACCTCGCCAACGGGGAGTACAACAAGGTCGTCCCGCGCGCCAAAGGCGAGGCGCTGCGCAAAGTCAGCGCCGCTGAGGGCTACGCGGCGAAGCGCGTGAACGAGGCGAAAGGCGACGCCGGAAAATTCAACGCCACACTCGCCGAATACGTGAAATCCCCCGACATCACTCGCCAGCGCCTGTACCTCGAAACGATGCAGGAAGTGCTGCCGCAACTTTCCCGCAAAATCATCCTCGACGACAAAGCCGGGCAGATTTTTCCGCTCCTCCAGCTCGACCAGAAAACGAAATGAACCGCTCCTTTTTTCTCCCGCTCCTGATCGGCGCCGCACTGCTGCTCTTCAGCTCAGGCTACACCGTCCTCGAAACCGAGCAGGTCATCATCACGCAGTTTGGCCGGCAGATCGGCGCACCCGTGACCGCCGCCGGACTGCATTGGAAAATGCCTTTCGTTCAGACCGTGAACCGCATCGAAAAACGCATTCTCGAGTGGGACGGCCCCTCCGCCGACATGCCCACCGAGGACAAGCTCTACATCGACGTGGACACCTTCGCCCGCTGGCGCATCACCGACGCGCAGAAATATTTCGTCCGCATGACCGACGAGCGCCGCGCCCGCGCCCGTATCACCAACATCCTCGGCAGCGAAACGCGCAACTCCATCGCGCGGCATCAGCTCGTGGAAATCATCCGCACCCAGCGCGACCGCAAACCGGTCGTGGATGCGAACGCCGACGCCGGCGTGAGTAACGTCCTGCCCGAGATTCGTTTTGGCCGCGCCGCACTGGAGGCGGAGATTCTTGCCGCCGCCAAACCCGCGCTCGCGGAGTACGGCATGGAGCTGCTCGACGTGCGTTTCAAGCGCATCAACTACAACCCCGGCGTCGCCGCGAAAATCTATCAGCGCATGGTCAGCGAGCGGCAGCAGATCGCCTCCCGCTACCGCTCCGAGGGCGAAGGCGAGGCCGCCGAGATCCTCGGCAAACGCGAGCGCGACATGGCGCAGATCGAATCCGAGGCTTACCGCAAAGTGCAGGAAATCCAAGGCAAGGCGGACGCCGAGGCCACCGCGATTTACGCCGCCGCCTACGGGCAGACGCCCGAGGCGCGCGAGTTTTACACCTTCAACCGCTCCCTCGAAACCTACCGCACCGTCTTCGAGCGCGACACCACCCTCGTCCTCACCACCGACAGCACGCTGCTGCGCCTTTTCAAATACGGCCCAGCCACTCCCCCAGCGCGCTGAACCGGAAGGACGGAGTCCACGAAAAGCACAAAAGGTCACGAAAGGGGGCGCTCGGCGAAACCGCCGGCGCAGTTCCGTGGTCAAAACGGAATGCCGACCGAGAGCGGAAGTTTTCGTGGATTTCGTGCCTTTCGTGGACCGCTCGACTGCATCGTGCTCGCCGGCCACCCCGGTCGGAATTTGGTTTCCTCCCAGATGTAGAAATTCGCGGGGCGGCCTTTATCCTAAATCCAGGAATGGGAACCGCAGATGGTGCGGATGGGCAGGCACTTGAGGCACTCGTCGCACGCACCCACTCGGTGCGTCTGTCCAACGAGTGGCACATTCGCAAATTCTTCCATCCGCGTAATCTGCGTGATCTGCGGTTCTTCCCATCGCCGTTTCCAAGTTTATGGTCAGCAGCCATCGCCCATGAAAATCCCACTCCTCCGCCTGCTCGTCCTGCTCTCCCTCATCTCGCCTGCCCTGCTGCCGAGGGCGGCGGCGGAGTTCCGCGGGGCTTGGGTGGCTTCGGTTCACAATCTCGACTGGCCCTCGCGTCCTGGCTTGTCGGCGGCGGAGCAAAAGGCCGAGTTGCGGGCGATTTTGAACCGCGCGGCGGAGCTGAAGCTGAACGCCATCCTCCTCCAAGTCCGCCCGGCGAGCGATGCGCTCTACGTTTCGCGCCGCGAGCCGTGGTCGGCATTTCTCTCGGGCGAGCAAGGCGTGGGGCCGGGCTACGATCCGCTGGCCTACGCGATCAGCGAAGCGCACGCGCGCGGCATCGAGCTGCACGCGTGGGTGAATCCGTTTCGCGCCGCGACGGGAACGAACGCGCCGCCGGCCGCGAACCATGTGAGCCGCACGCACCCGGAGTGGATCCGCGCTTACGCCGGACAGAAATGGGTCGATCCCGGCGAGCCCGAGGCGCGGCGTTACGTGATCGACGTGATCCTCGACATCGTGCGGCGCTACGACATCGATGGCCTGCACATCGACGACTACTTTTACCCCTACCCGAAAGGCGGCGCGGATTTTCCCGACGGGGCGACCTGGGCGCGCCGCGGAGCCGGCAGCGGGATGAGCAAGGCCGACTGGCGGCGCGACAATATCAACCGCTTCGTGGCGGAAATGTACCGCGCGGTGAAAGCCGAGAAGCCGTCGGTCAAAGTGGGCATCAGCCCGTTTGGCATCTGGCGGCCCGGCGTGCCGACGAGCATCGAGGCGCAGCTCGACAGCTACGCGCAGCTTTTCGCGGACTCGCGGAAATGGCTGGCCGAAGGCTGGTGCGACTACCTCGCGCCGCAGCTCTACTGGTCCTGCGAACCGGCGAAGCAAAGTTTCCCCGTGCTGCTGAAATGGTGGCGCGCGCAGAGCACGGCCGGGAAGCCGATCTATCCGGGAATCGCGACGGACCGCATCGGCGCGGCGCGGCCGGCCACCGAGATCGCGCGGCAGATCGCGCTGACGCGGGAGGGCACCGCCCAGCCGGGGCACATCCACTGGAATATGAAGGCGCTGATGAGGAACCAGGGCGGCGTGAACGCGGTGCTGAAGCGGGAGGTTTACCGGTAGGAGCGGGCGCAAAGTAGCTTGGACTTTAGTCCAAACTAACCGCGGCACTTTGGACTGAAGTCCAAGCTACTTTGCGCGGCTCGGCGCGCTCATCTGCGCGAGGCAGTGCAGGAGGTAGGGGAGGAGCTGCTTTTTGCGCGAGACGACGCCCGCGAGCTCCCAGATGTGCGGGCTGCGCTGGGGGTAGTCGATGGTGCGGAGAAATTCGTCGGCGCCCTGGACGAGGAGGAGTGAGGTCTGGTCGTTGATGTCGGTGACGAGGAGGCAGGCGAAAAGGAGCCCCTCGCGCGTGCGGGTGGCGGCGAGCGCGGCGAGCAGGGCGTCGCGCTTTTCTCCGAAGTGCGCGAACGTCAGCTCCTCGATCTGCGCGACGCTGAAGCGGTGGCCGTCTTCCTCGTAGGGCTTGGCGTCGGCGCTGATGGCCTGCTCGGGCGACATCGTGAGCAGGGGCGAGCCGACGCGGAAAATCTCGGCGGCGAGTTCGTCGGGATTCACGCCGGCGATTTTCGAAAGGCGGTTGAGCGCGTCGCAATCCACGGGCGTGGTGGTGGGCGAGGTGAGGTTCAGCGTGTCGGCCACGATGCCGGCCATGAGCAGGCCGGCGATGGCCGCGGGCACAGGGATGCCGAGCTGCTGGTAGCAGAGCGAGACGATGGTGCTGGTGGAGCCGACGGGGTTGTTCCAAAACAAAATCGGCGTGTCGCTGGAGAAGCCGCCAAGCTTGTGGTGGTCGATGATCTCGATGATCGGCACCCGGTCCGCGCCGCGCACGGCCTGCGCGAGTTCGTTGTGATCCACGAGGATGAGCTGGCGCGG
>JAYWEB010000202.1:0-4419 GCA_043779575.1 Chthoniobacter sp.
ATGGAGTTCAGCCACTACGCCCCCTGCCCACGCAACGTCTCCGACGAAGTCATCGCCAAGGCCAAGGCCAAAGACGAAGCGCTCCGCGCCGCGAAGTAACAGGAGCGCGGAACTTTATTCTGCCTCATTCCAACCCGCCGTCCCGCAAGGACCGGCGGGTTTTTGATCCATGGGAAGACGATTTGAATCAGAAAACAGACATTTTTTTCGCCTTTCAACAAACAAATTTTACTGCTTTAACCTAAGAACAGATGCCTGTCAAAACTGCTTCGTCGCCTATTCTAAAACCAAGTGCAATCATCGTCGCACAAGGAAAGGTTCTAGATTTTATTGACGGCGAGACCCAGCGGAACGAAACCCCCGAAGAATACGTCCGGCAAGAAATTGCAAAATCACTGGTGAGAGAATACGGCTACGCCAAAGCGGATGTCGCCATGGAATTCAAACTCAAGCTGGGCAGTTCAAGCAAACGCGCGGATCTGGTCATCTTCCCGCCTGACGAAAAGCACGAGCAAGTTAATGCCCGGATCATCGTCGAATGCAAAAAAGGCGACGTGAAGCCCGCCGACAAAAAAGAAGGAGTCGCCCAATTGGAAAGCTACCTCTCCGCCAGTCCCAATGCGACTCACGGCATGTGGACGAATGGGTTGGAGCGCACTTGCTACCGCGTGGTGATTACCGATGGACTCCGCACCGTGGAAGAAATCCCCGATCTTCCCACCTTCGGTCAGGACGAAAATGAAGCGGATCGTCCCCGCTTCGATCAACTCAAGCCTGCCACCAGTGACGCCCTACTTTTCGCCTTTCGCCGCTGCCACAACTATATTTACGGCAATCAAGGCATCCAAAAGGATCAGGCATTCTGGGAATTCCTCAAACTGATCTTCTGCAAGATCCATGACGAACGGCACAGCGAGGAAATCCAATTCTTTGCCGGCCCCACCGAGCGTAAGAGCATGAACGGGCACATGATAGTGAAAGCCCGTATCGAAGCACTTTGGGCGGTAGTCCTTGAAGACTACAGCAGTATTTTTAAACCAAATGAGGGTATCGAACTCAAGCCGAGTGTTCTCGCCTATCTGGTCACCCAGCTTCAGATGTATTCCCTGCTTGAAAGCGATGTGGATGTGAAGGGACGCGCTTATGAGGAAATCGTCGGCGACAACCTGAAGGGCGACCGCGGGCAATTCTTCACCCCGCGAAATGCCTGCCAAATGGCCGTCGCCATGCTCGATCCGGACGAACACAGCCTGATTATGGACTGCGCCTGCGGCACCGGAGGATTTCTCATCACCGCGATGAATCACGTTTTTGAAAAGATCAAGGCTTCCGAGCTGATCAAGCGGGATGGCAATCTCCAACGAGCCGAAGACCCCATTACTGCCCGCAAAGGTAAGTTCGCGAAGAAATTCATCGTGGGTATCGACTTAGATCCTTCACTGGTGCGTGCCACCAAGATGAACATGGTGATGAACAACGACGGCGCGGGCGGACTCTATCAGGGAAATTCCCTCGAAAAACCGGTGCTTTGGAGCGATGAACTTCGCGCCCGCAAGTTGATCGGAAAAGTCGATCTGCTTTTCACCAATCCGCCTTTCGGTTCCAAGATTCCAGTCACCGATTCCGCCACTCTGGAGCAATACGACCTCGGCCACGCTTGGAGCTACAACAAGGAAACCGACCAGTGGGAAAAGCGCGATCATACAGTGAAATCCCAGCCGCCGGAAATCCTCTTCATCGAGCGTTGCGTCCAGTTTCTCCGCCCGGGCGGTCGTTGCGCCATCGTGCTGCCGGATGGGATTCTCGGCTCCCCCGGCCTAGGCTATGTGCGGGAGTGGATCCTCCGAAACACGAAGATTCTCGCCAGCATCGACCTCCACCCGGATGCGTTCCAGCCTCATGTCAGCATCCAGACCAGCATCCTCATCCTCGAGCGCAAGGATCCGCAACTTATCGCACTGGAGACGGCGGCAGGCAGGCTGAACGATTACCCCGTCTTCATGGCCGTGGCCAACCACGTCGGGCACGACAAGCGCGGAAACCGCACCTACGTCCGGGACCGCCACGGAAATGAGGTGGTGGAGGAAACACTCCGTGATGTCCTCGAATACATCGATGGCTCGCCTGTGTTCAGCAAACAGCGCGTCTTGGAAAAAGTGCTAGATGACAACACCCAACAAATCGCCCAGGCATTCCGCAAATGGCTATCCGAGCAAGACTAGCCGCACCACCGGTGCTGCCATCCGAGACGTGGCCCTTTCACGTTGCGACATGGACATCAATCCCAGCGCATCTGCTTTGGAGAGAAGACCGCCGTATGGAGGCGGAAACCTATCTTTCGAGTGGCTACGGACTCCGCCTTGCTATCAAGGAACGTGCTGTCGGTTGGCAGCGACTCGGGCACATGGCCAGAGTCACGCTACCTAATAGGACGAAAGGCACCCTTGTCAGTGCAGAGTTTGGAAAGCCATGGCTTGCCGCCACTCAGGTTTTTGACATCCGGCCAGTTCCGAGAAAATGGCTGGCAACGGAAAAAATAAAAGACGCGGAAGCCTTGGCCGCTCCAGTTGGTTCCATTCTCGTGACTCGTTCAGGGAATGTTGGACGCTCAACGCTCGCCACGGATGCTTTGAATGGTGTCCTTGCTTCTGATGACCTTCTTCGCATCGAAGCGCGGGAACCAGAACAGTGGGGATGGATCTATGCTTACCTTCGTTCACCGCAGGCGCGGGCAATGATGAGTGGAGCACAATACGGGCACATCATCAAACACCTTGAAACTTCTCACCTCGACGCATTGCCCGTTCCCGTAGTTCGGCCAGAGATAGCCGCAGATTTCCACAAGAGAACCCATGCGATTCTTGAGCTACGAAATCGCGCTCAGAAGTCCGCGACGGAAGCGGATCAACGATTTGAAAACGCCCTTGGCTCCTTGGAGGTGAAAGATTGGGGCGAGAATGGATTTTCGATCAATTCATCCGCTCTTTATGGTGCCCGTCGTCGTCTTGAGGCAGCTCGGCACAACCCAGGTGTTGCCGCGATCCGGCAGCACCTTGCCAAACGAGGTGCTGGCTTTACATCAGTGAGTCAATTGGGATATCGGGTTTGGGTGCCAAGCCGCTATAAGCGCATCCCTGCCGTTGACGGTGTGGTTTATTACGACAGTGCCGACCTGCTTGAAATCAATCCTGACACTTCAAAACGGTTTGCTGATTGTGGATTTGGTGACGAATACAGGGGCAGGGTTGATTCCAACTGGTTGCTGATGCCATCCTCCGACCAAGTATATGGTATTATCGGAAACGCTGTATTGGCCGGTCATTTTCTTGATGGGCAAGTGGTTTCAAATCACGTCATTCGAATCGCCCCAGAGGACAAACCCAAGGCCAGAGCTGGCTATCTTCTCGTTGCCCTCACTCACCCTGTTTTGGGACGTCCTTTGGTGAAATCTCTGGCATTCGGTTCGAGTGTTCCAGAACTCGATCCAGCGGAAATCCGTCAATTCCAAGTAGTTCGGCTCGCTAGTAAGGATGAAGACACCATCGCCGATCTTGCTGAAGAATCCGCTGCTGACCGCGCCCGTGCCGACGTTCTGGAACGCGAGTTGGCGGAGGACGCAGGAAAATACATCGAAAAATTTCTCGCAGGGGATATGATGCACTTCGTCACGACGATGCCAACCATCCAAGAAACCGAATTAGTGAGTTCTGCCGCGCTCCCTGAGCACAGTCGGGTGTGCTTACTTCGGGCAATGCCCAAGGCGGGTCTCTCCAAAGGCGCGGAGGGAACCATCGTGCATATTTACGAGGAAGGTGGCTATGAAGTGGAATTTGTCAGTGGCCTGAAACGTCCCGTCGTCCTGACGCTGGAGGCAGATGAAATCGAGGCACTAATGGTGGACGCATGATCAAGCCGAAGAACTTGCCTGATTCCGACCGCCTGCTCGTTGAAAAGGGTAAACTCGCCTCCTACTTGCTCAATCTTTCCCACAAAGACGGCGCCTCGAAAGCGAAGTTCTTCCTGAAAAGAGGTTTCGCTGCCGAAACATGGGAAGCATTTGCTGCTGCACTGAAAACCCACGGAGCAAGCCAAACTGTGACCACCGTCGAGATCACGCGGCACGGCAAAAAATTCACCGTCGAGTGCCAAATCAAAACCCCGGACGGCAAAGACCCCTGCATCCTCTCCGTCTGGATTCAAGCGACAGGCAAAGTCCCGCGTCTCGTCACCGCGCATCCGAACACTTGAGCAACGACGCTTATCCCAAGGCCAAAAGCCGCCCCCCGGAGGTGTCCGCGTCAAGTCCGAGGCTCCGCTGAGCGCCATGTTCGGCTACATCGGCGACCTCCGCACCATGACCTCCGGCCGCGGCCAGTTTTCGATGGAGTTCAGCCACTACGCCCCCTGCCCACGCAACGT
>JAYWEB010000203.1:0-4400 GCA_043779575.1 Chthoniobacter sp.
GAGGTTCCAGTTTTCCAGATACCAAAGGTCGCAATTGATGCGCTCCGTGAGGTCCGTATCCCCGCGCAGACCTTTGACCTGCGCCCAGCCGGTGATGCCCGGATTGACGTTGTGGCGCGCGTTGTAGTGCGGGATTTCGTGTTTGAAATTGTGGATCAACTCCGGCCGCTCCGGGCGTGGCCCGACGAGGCTCATGTCGCCCTTGAGCACGTTCCAAAACTGCGGCAGTTCGTCGATATTCCACTTCCGCATGAAGGCCCCGATCTTCAACCGCCGCGCGTCTTCCTTGGTGCTCCACCCCACTTTTCCATCCGCCTCGGCGTCGAGTTGCATGCTGCGGATCTTCAGAATGTCGAAGTCCACGCCGTTTCGCCCCAGCCGTCGCTGGAGGTAGAAAATGGGGCCGGGCGACTCCCAATAGACGATCGCGCCGAAGACCGCGATCAGCGGCGCGGACACGATGAGGCCAAACACCGAACCCGCCACATCCACGGACCGCTTGAGCAGGATATTGACGAAGCGATCGAGCGGCAGCCGCGAAACGCCGAGCACCGGGATGCCGCTGACGGTTTCCAGATGCAGACCGGAAACGAAGATCTGGAAGTAGGACGGGATCACTTTGAACTGCACCATCTCGCGCTCGCAGGTATTGGCCAGGCCCACGATGTCGCCCTTCACGCTGTTCACGTCCGTGAGCACGACCATGTCCACGGATTCCCGGTGGATCAGGTCGGCCAGTTCCGTGAACGCGCCGAGCACGCGCACCTTGGGCTTGCGCTGGTAGCGCGCCCGCATCGCGCTGACGCAGCCCACCACTTCGTAGGCGCTGCCCGGATCATGTTTGAACGCGCTCGACAGCCGCTCGGCCTCCTCATTCCAGCCCACGAAAAGGATGCGCTGGCGCAGGCTCATCGCCACCGACGAACGCCCGAGAAAGCCGTGAAAAATCGCGCGCCAGCCGAGCAAGGCCCCCGGCACGAAGACGGCGGCGATGCCGACAAAGACGCGCGAGATGGCCGGCTGGAACTTGAAAAACAGCGCCAGGCCGAGAAATCCCAGCACCCAAAGGCTGACGGCCTTGAAGATTTGCAGGGAGACAAAGCGGAACCGCAGCAAGGCCTGCCGCTCGTAGATCCCGAACGACGTGAGCGTAAAAATCAGCGTGATCCCGCCGAAGGCCAGATAGCCGGAGTAGTCCCGCAGCGACATCGTGGCCGGGACCCCCAGCTCGTGGATCGAGGTTTGAAAGCGAAACCAGAAGCTGAAAATCAGCGCATAACTAATCACGACCGAGTCGCAGAGCAGGCTCGCGATAACCAGCCGGTCGGGGAGCGCCTTGTCGCGCATCTTCAGCCGCTCGGTCCGGGCAAAGTCCTCACTGTCAGGCCTTGCGCCGGCCGCCGCCGCCGCCAGCACGGGTTCTGCACCCGGTGCAGTTCCATTCAGGCAGCTTTCTTTTTTTGGGCTAAACATGGCTCGTTGGTCGCGAAAAAACGCCGACCTCCTTTGCTGGATCCGTGCTTTTTACTCTGATATTTCGCTGGCGCGACCGTATCCATCAGGCTCGGATCGTCAATCCGCTATTCGCGCAGCGGCGCGGGAAAAATCGCTTGCAAGGCGAAATCGGCCCTCGTAGTCTCCGCGTCGTTAAACGCGGGCGTAGCTCAGTTGGTAGAGCACTTCCTTGCCAAGGAAGATGTCGAGAGTTCGAGTCTCTTCGCCCGCTCCAACCCTTTATCCAACAGGGTTCCGCGGCACCGCCGGTCTCGGGGAAAGAGACCGCGGGCCGCCCTCACGGTGGCTCTTAGTTTTCCAGGAAACGCTCCAGCGCGCCGCCGAAGAGACTATGCACATCGCGCTCGATCTCCGCGCGCGTCGGCTCCCAGCCGGTGGCGGCGAGGTCGGTGTATTTTTCGGCGAGCACTTGGCCGATGATCCCGCGCGAGTGGCTCCACTTGTAAACGAGTTGATCGAGCACCCGGCAATCGCTGTGCTGGGGTGTCATGCTCAGGCCGAGCAGTTCCAGCCGCATCCGCGTCAGGTCCTCGATGATCGACGGATTGTTCAGGAACCACCAGCAGCCGAAGACGTGGAGGTTGCGAAACTTGCGCGCCGCCACACACAGCCCGTGCTGGTTTTCCCGCGCCAGCAGCGTCACGAGGAATTTGTTTTCCGGAAACCGCGCGCACAAGTTTTCCACCGCGCCGACATCGGCCAGCCCCATGCCGTCGCCCGCCATGCGGAGCTGCGGATTCACGCCGCGCTTCACCCCGATCATCAGCGCGAAGGCCTGCCCGTGCTCGCGTCCATGCGGCAGGATGGCGTGCTCGATGAGCCGCGCCTCGGGTGTCTCCGCGGGAAACGCGAAGTCCGGCGTCAGCGAGACCATGCAGTAGCGCGCGTCCAGTCGGCGCGTCCAGTCGGCGAGAAACCGCCGCACCTCACCGAAGGTCTGGCCGGAGAAATCCGCGCGCACCTCGTAGCCCCAGGCGTGGAGTTGCGGCGCGGTGTGGGCCCAGTCGAGCAGCAGCGGATCGATCCGCAGCGCGGCGACAAAACGCGGATCGCGCGAGAAGCCGCGCTCCCACACCGGCCGCTCCAGCGGATCGAACGGCGAATTCGTCATGCACACCTGGCGCACCTTTGCCAGCTCCAGACAGCGCGTGGTGAATTCGCCCGTGCTCCACTTCGCAAAGTGCGCGCGCAACGCCGGGAGGTCGCGCTTCCGCACATCCAGGCCCAGCGCTTGCAACACCGTCAGCACCCCGCGACACGCCTCCGAGATCGGCGAGTGTCGGATGAAAAGCGCGTCCCAAATCAGGTCCGCCTGCTGCGTCTTCGAGAGAGCCCAAAATTTTTCATACGGCATCGCGAACTGCCGAAACCCCTCCGCCACCAGGTAGTGATAGACGAGCAGGTCATCGATCCCCCACAGCAGCAGCTCGCCAAATGCCGGATCGTAGAGATGCGTGTGGATGTCAAAAACCGGCGTCGCCTGCACGATGTCGATGACCAAAGCGCGGAGTCCGGACGGCGAGTTCATAAGACGGAAACCTTGCGCGGAAGCGCACCGGGGCCAAAGCGGAAATTTTTCGCGGTCAGCGATCCTCCTCCCGGCAGATTTTTTGCATCGGCGATACGTTTGTGGGACGGTGGCGCGCTTGCTTCGCGGCGGGGCTTTCCAGTTAGGATGGTGGGCTCATGAAAATCATCTCTTGGAACGTCAATGGCATCCGTGCGGCTTTGAAGAAGGGGCTGGCGGGGTTCATCGCGGCGGAGCAGCCGGATGTGGTGTGCCTGCAGGAGACGCGGGCGATGCCGGAGGAGGTGGAGCTGCCGGGGGAGTTTGCGGACTACACGGCGTTCTGGAATCCGGCGGAGAAAAGGGGCTACGCGGGGACGGCGATTTTTACGAAACAGAAACCGCTCGGCTTCAGCGGCGGCATCGGTGTGGAGGCACACGACCGCGAGGGGCGCGTGGCCACGGTGGAATACGCGGATTTTTTCCTCGTGAATGTCTATGTGCCCAACTCGCAGCGCGAGCTGACGCGGCTGCCCTACCGCCAGGAATGGGACCGCGCTTTTCTCGCGCATCTTCAGCGGCTCGAAGCGGTGAAACCGGTCATCTGCTGCGGCGATCTGAACGTGGCCCACACCGCGCTCGACCTCGCGCGGCCCAGGGAAAACGTGAAGACGCATGGCTTCACGCCGGAGGAGCGCGCGGGCTTCGATGCCTTCGTGGGCGCGGGGCTGGTGGATACGTTCCGGGAGTTTGAAAAGGGTGGGGGGCATTACACCTGGTGGAGCCAGATGGGTTCGGCGCGGGCGCGGAACATCGGCTGGCGCATCGACTACTTCCTCTGCTCTGCGGCGCTGCGTCCGCGGCTCCAGGCGGCGACGATCCACCCGCACATCACCGGCTCGGATCACTGCCCCGTGGGGTTGGTGCTCAAGCAGCGCTGAGTTCCTGATCTTGCTCCTGATCTTTTCCCAAGCCACCGGTCGGGAGAGCAGAAGCAGGAGGAAGGAGGGCGCTGAGCCTGTTGCTTCGGGCTTCGCCATCTCCTAACGTCCGCGCCTTTCGCCTATGAAAATCCTCGTCCTCGGCAGTGGCGGGCGCGAACACGCGCTCGTCTGGAAACTCCGGCAGTCGCCGCGCGTGAGCGCGGTTTTTTGCGCGCCGGGCAATGCCGGCATCGCGCAGCTCGCCACCTGTGTCACGCTGAAAGTCACCGAGCACGCGGCCCTCGTGCAGTTCGCCAAAGACGAGCACATCGACCTCACCGTCGTCGGCCCGGACGACGCGCTCGCGGCCGGCATCGCCGATCTTTTTCAGACGAACGGCCTGCGCATCTTCGGCCCCGCGCAGGCCGCCGCGCAGCTCGAATCGTCGAAGGTTT
>JAYWEB010000204.1:0-10894 GCA_043779575.1 Chthoniobacter sp.
AGAAATTGCTCTCACGCCTCTATCGCCTGCGCATTTTTGATCCGGCTTGTGGCTCGGGAAATTTCCTCATTATCGCTTACAAGGAGCTGCGGCGACTGGAGATGGCTGTCTTCAAGGCACTGGAAAAAGTCGAGAACCGATCCCTGCTCACCGAGCCACAGGCGGGCTTTGAAGGCGCTGGGTTCCGTCCTGCCATTGAGCAGCCCGCACTGACCATCAGCCAGGCCAGCCTGCGACTTCCCGGCATCCACGTCAGCCAGTTCTACGGAATCGAGTTGGATGACTTCGCCCACGAGGTTGCCATCCTCGCGCTCTGGCTCGCCGAACATCAGATGAACCTGGAGTTCAAGGCAGCGTTTGGGAATGCTCCTGCGTCTTTGCCGCTGAAGGATGGGGCGAAGGTGGTTTGCGGGAATGCCCTGCGGGTGGATTGGGAAAAGGTCTGCCCGAAGGCCGATGGCTGCGAGGTCTTTGTGATGGGGAACCCGCCGTATCTCGGGGCGCGGAATCAAACGGACGAGCATAAGGCGGACATGAAGCGGGTGGCAGGTCACATAGACGGACACAACAACCTCGACTACATCGCTTGCTTCTTCCTGAAAGGGGCTGCCTACATTCGTAAAAGCACCGCGCAGTTTGCCTTCGTCTCCACAAATTCGGTTTGCCAAGGCGAGCAAGTCGCGTTGCTCTGGCCCCACGTTTTGCACGGCGACTTGGAGATCGGCTTTGCGCACCAGTCCTTCAAGTGGACGAACAACGCGAAGGGTAACGCGGGGGTGACGGTTGTGATTGTCGGCGTCCGCTTCGCCAGCAAACAGGGAAAAACTCTCTTCAACGATTTGGTTCGCAGAGCCGCGAAGAATATCTCTCCCTATCTTGTCGATGCCGGACACCAGTTCATCACCTCGCGGCGGGAAGTTCTGTCAAAAATTCCAGCTATTAGCTTTGGTAGCATGGCAAACGACGGCGGGCACCTGACGCTAAACCGCGAGGCATACGACGCCATTCTGGCTTCGCACCCCGGAGCGAAGCAATTCATTC
The DNA here is from genome assembly GCA_043779575.1 of Chthoniobacter sp. Classification (GTDB taxonomy): domain Bacteria; phylum Verrucomicrobiota; class Verrucomicrobiia; order Chthoniobacterales; family Chthoniobacteraceae; genus Chthoniobacter. Next base: position 1,042 of record JAYWEB010000204.1, read on the forward strand.
GACGTTTCGTCGGTTCGCAGGAGTTCATTCGCTCAGAATACCGCTGGTGCCTTTGGATCGCGGACGATGAAGTGAGCCTTGCGCAGTCCATTCCGCTTATTGCCCAGCGCATCCAGCGAGTGAGGGAACACCGCGAGGTGAGCGAGCGGGAAGTTACTCGCAAACTTGCAGCGGTGCCGCATCGGTTTGCGGAAGTTAGGCATCTGAATGGAGGTGCGTTCCTGTTTCCTAAAGTATCCTCGGAGCGGCGCGAATATGTGCCAGTGGGGCTTACGCAGAGCGATACAATCATCTCCGATCTCGCCTTTGCCATCTACCACGCCGAGCCGTGGGTCTTCGCCGTCATCTCCAGCCAGATGCACATGGTCTGGGTGCGGGCCGTGGCGGGGCGGTTGGAAGAGCGGATTCGCTACTCCTCCTCCATCTGCTACAACAACTTCCCTTTCCCCGACATCAGCGCGGCGCAGAAGCGGGAGCTGGATAGTAAGGCAGAGGCGGTGCTGATGACACGGGAGCACCATCACGAAAAGACCATCGCGCAGCTCTACGATCCCGACACGATGCCTGCCGATCTCCTGAAAGCCCACCGCAGCCTGGATGCCGCCGTCGAGCAGTGTTACCGCACCAAGCCCTTCACCAGCGATGAAGAGCGCTTGGAGTATCTCTTTGCCGAATACGAACGCATGACCGCCGCCGAGCAGGCCGACCTGCTGACGCCCGCCCCCGCCAAACCGGCCAAGAAAGGAGGCCGGAAGTGAGTAGCGGAGGAATCCTCGGCAACTGCCGTTCGTCGTGTCCCAAGGTCGCTCCTCAGCACCAAAGGTGCGGCCCATGCCAGCCCAGGGCAACGCCCTGGGTCGGAGGATTATTTCTCATTCAGCCCTGTAGGGGCGGACCAAATGGGATGGGGCCGTTTAGGTCGCCCTTTCAGGGCTTTCCCATTCGTGGACGCCTACCCAGGGCGTTGCCCTGGGCTGGCATGTTTTCGGGCCGTTGGCCCTCCAGCGCGGCAGCCGTGGTGGATCGAACTGCCGAGGAATCCTCGGTAGTTGCCACTCGCTCCATCGAACTCTTGAGGAATCCTCAACAGTTCAAAGTCAACCATGACACCCAAATGATCTCCCCATGAACGAACCCCCGTCCAAATCCCAACTCCTGATTTACCAAAGCGAAGATGGCCGCATCCGGCTGGATGTGCGCTTCGAGGGTGAAACGGTCTGGCTCACGCAGCAGCTCATGGCGGAGTTGTTTCAGACGACGCAGCAAAACATCAGCCTGCATCTTCAGAATATCTTTGAGGAAGGCGAATTGACCCCGGAGGCAACTCACAAGGAATTCTTGTCAGTTCGCCAGGAGGGCGCTCGCCAAGTCAGCCGAAACCGCGATTTTTACAACCTCGATGCCATCATCTCCGTCGGCTACCGCGTGAAATCGCGCACCGCCACGCAGTTCCGCATCTGGGCCACGCAGCGGCTGCGGGAATACATCGTGAAGGGCTTCGTGCTTGATGATGAGCGGCTCAAAAACCCCGACGTGCCTTTTGACTACTTCGAGGAACTGCTGCGCCGAATTCAGGACATCCGCACCTCGGAGCGGCGCTTTTATCAGAAGATCACGGACATCTACGCCACCAGCCTCGACTACGACCCAACGAACGACGCCAGCAACACCTTCTTCAAAACCGTGCAGAACAAGATGCACTGGGCGATCACCGGCCAGACGGCAGCGGAGATCGTGGTCAGCCGTGCCGACAGTGCGAAGTCGCACATGGGCCTCACCAACTTGGCGCGGCCCCAGAGTGCGGAAGGAGGATGTCGCCATCGCCAAGAACTACCTTGCCGAAGACGAACTCGCCGCGCTGAACAACCTCGTGGAGCAATACCTCGTCTTTGCTACTGGCCAAGCGATGCGCCGCATCCCGATGCGAATGGCGGACTGGATCAGCAAGCTGGACAGCTTCATGAGCATCAATGATCGCGACATCCTCACCCACGCTGGGCGCATCTCCCACGAACTCGCCCTGACGCACGCCGAGCAGCACTACGACACCTTCCACCGCCAGCGCCTCGCCGAGACTGCCGCGCAACCGGACGACTTCGACCGCGTGGTCAAGAGCCTGCCCAAACCGAAAACGAAGCCCAAAAAGAAAAAGCCCGATGCCTGACCTGATCCACGTCCACTACGCCACTACGGGCGAGAGCACTTCCACCGACGCGATGGGGATGCGCGAAATGCAGGCGCGCGCCTACGCGGCGCGGGCCGCGCAATACCTGCTGCTGAAAGCACCGCCCGCCTCGGGCAAGTCGCGGGCGCTCATGTTCATTGCCCTCGACAAGCTGCACCATCAGGGACTGAAGAAGGCCATCATCGCCGTGCCGGAGCGTTCCATCGGCGGTTCCTTCGACAGCACGCCATTGAGCAAGCACGGCTTTTTCTCGGACTGGACGGTGCCGCCGCCGCACAACCTTTGCACGCCCGGCGGCGACGCGGGGAAGGTGAGTGCGTTCAAGGATTTCCTGGCGGGCGACGGGCGCATTTTGATCTGCACGCACGCCACGCTCCGCTTTGCCTTTGAGCAACTGGACAGCGCCGCCTTCAACGGCTGCCTGCTGGCCGTGGATGAGTTTCACCACGTTTCGGGCAACGAAGACAGCCGGCTGGGCGAGCTGGTGCGCGGCATCATGAGCGGCAGCACAGCGCATCTGGTCGCGATGACGGGCAGTTACTTTCGCGGGGACAGCCAGCCCGTGTTACTGCCGGAGGATGAGGCAAAGTTCACCGGCGTGACCTACAACTACTACGAGCAGCTCAACGGCTACGAACACCTGAAGTCGCTCGGCATCGGCTACCATTTTTACCAGGGCCGCTATCTCACGGCGATTGCCGATGTGCTGGACACGGACAAGAAAACCATCCTGCACATCCCGCACGTCCGCGCTGGTGAATCCACCAAGGAGAAGGATGTCGAGGTGAACACTATTCTCGACCTTATCGGCACCGTGGAGTTCACCGACCCGGCAACGGGTGTGCTGCATGTGAAGCGCAAGACGGACGGTAAGATCATCAAGGTCGCCGATCTGGTGGATGACGATGCCAACCGCCGTGATAAGGTGGTGGGCTACCTGCGGAAGATGGAGAAGCCGGAGGACATGGACATCATCATCGCGCTCGGCATGGCGAAGGAAGGCTTTGACTGGAAATTCTGTGAGCACGCCCTGACGGTCGGCTATCGCGGCTCGCTCACGGAGGTCATCCAAATCATCGGGCGCTGCACCCGTGACAGCGTGGGCAAGAAACACGCCCAGTTCACCAACCTCATCGCCCAGCCGGATGCCAAGGACACGGACGTCGCGATCTCCGTGAACAACATGCTGAAGGCGATCACCTGCTCCCTGCTCATGGAGCAAGTGCTGGCACCGGTGATTAAGTTCAAGCCGAAGCAAGACGGCGAGGAGACGCCGCCCGGTGAAATCCGTGTGAAGGGTCTCAAAGGAGCCACGACCGAGCGCGTGAAGAAGATCATCGAGCAGGATATCAACGACCTGAAAGCCGCCATCCTCAGCGATGACGCCGTGACGAAAGCCATCGCCGGAATCGTGGACCCGGAGGTGCTGAACAAGGTGCTCATCCCGAAAGTCATCGAAACCAAATACCCGCAGCTCACGAAGGATGAACAAGAACAAGTGCGCCAGCATGTGGTGGCCGACTCGGTGATTCGTGGCGGGGAAATCGAAGTGGTGGGAGACAAGCGTTTCATCCGCATGGCCGGGCAATTCATCAACATCGAAGACCTGAGCATTGACCTCATTGATTCGATCAACCCATTCCAGCGCGCCTACGAGATTCTGTCGAAGGACGTGAATGCGCCGACGCTGAAGGTGATTCAGGACTGCATCGCCGCCACGCGCATCCAGATGACCGACGAGGAAGCGATTCTGCTTTTTCCGAAGGTGAAGGCTTTCGTCCAGTCGAAGGGACGCCAGCCAAACATCAACGCACTGGACCCGCTGGAACAGCGCATGGCACAGGCTCTCATCTTCATCCAGAAACTCCGTCAGCAACGCGGCAAGTAATCCATGACTGACGAGGAACTCGACAAGCTGATCGCTGCCGACGATCTCGGTCTGACCAAGCCGAAGCCCAAGCGCACGCCCCAAACGAGCGAAGAAGAACGGCTGCTGGAGGGATTTCAGGAACTCATTCGCTTCGTGGAGACGACGGGAGCCGCGCCGGTAGAACTCGGAGCCGGAATGAATGAGCGCCTGTTGTTCACGCGGCTGAATGCCATCCGCAAGAATCCGGCGCAGTGCGAGCGGCTGCTGCCCTTTGACGAATACGGGCTGCTGCGCGGCGAGGTGGCCGTGCCTGTGAAGGAGACTCCGCGGCCGGCGACGATTGACGACATTCTGGACGATGCGTTTCTCGATAGCTTGGAAGTCGGGGCGCCGGACATTTTCACCATCAAACACATCCCGCTCGCCAAAGACATCGAAGCCCCGGACTACGTGGCGCAGCGCAAGTCCTGCAAGGATTTCGCCGTTTTTGAGGAGCAGTTCCAAGACTGTCAGCGCGAACTCAAGGCCGAGAAGCGGCGGCTGCTGCCCTTCGCGAACGAGCAACAGATAGAGGTCGGCAAGTTCTATGTCCTTCGCGGCATCCTGCTCCTAGTCACTGAGGTGGGCGAACGAGTGGTAAAAAACGGAAAATGGAATGCACGTCTCCGCTGCGTTTTCGAGAACGGAACTGAATCCGACATGCTGCTGCGCTCCCTCGCCAGCGAACTCTACAAGGATGGCCGCCGCGTGACAGAGCTGGATGAGAAGGCGCTGGCCGCGATGCTAGTGACCGACGCCGATAAAGCCGCCGGGTTTATCTACGTGCTGCGCTCCCTGAGCGAACATCCCGACATCAAAGCCGTTCCCAATCTCTACAAGATCGGCCTCGCCCGCCGCAGCATCGAGGGCCGCATTCAGAATGCCGCGAATGAACCGACCTATCTGATGGCTCCCGTGGCACTCGTGAGCACCTTCCAATGCTACAACGTGAATTTGCCAAAGCTGGAGAACCTGCTTCACCGCTTCTTCGACCACGCGACGGCCCAGGTACAGGTCACCGACGCTCAAGGGAGCTACCACACACCGAAAGAGTGGTTCAGCGTACCGCTCGCGACCATCGAGACTGCGGTGCGGCTGCTGATTTCCGGTGAGATCGTGAACTACCGATACGACTCGATCACCGGAACAGTTATGCTACTTAGCTAGCCTTCACTGGCACGCCTGGTGACCGTATATCTGCCCGCCGCGCGGCATCCGAACCCAAGGCGCAGGTCATTCGACGATGTTCTGCATGGTCTGATTGAAAAGAAGCGCGGACTGCAAGGTGCGCTCGGTCTAGTCCCGCCCCAGTCTGTCACGGATTTTGAACTCATTGAAAAAGTCCTCGCGCCACACCACTCCCCCGCCACGGCCACCGCACTCGACCTCGCCGCTGCGTTGCGTCTGCCGTGGAGGTTGTTCGAGGCGCTGATCGCTGTGCTCTACGAACGAGACGCTGGGCGCGTTATCCTTACGCCCGGCGGCAGCGATCACGGGTGCGATGTAGTGGTGCTTGGCTGGGGGGCGCAGCGTGAGAACGTGCTCATCCAGTGCAAGGCGACATCGCGCGATGAATTGGACAGCGAGGTGGCCGTGCGAGAAGTCGAGGGTGCGAAACCGTATTACGAAAGCGCATTGGGCGTTTCATTCCGTCAGCGTTGCCTGCATACGACCGCTCGCCGCCTCAGCAGGCGGACGCTCCATGCGGCACGAATTTGCGGGGTATCGGTGCATGATCGCGCATGGCTTTCGGCAGAACTCGGTCGAACCAAGATTTCCTTGACTGACTTGTTGGCCAAAGATGCAAGCCGCGAACGCGTGGAATGAAGCGGCTTTCTGTCGTCCGCAAAGCGGCGATCAGTCGTCAGCGGCCTCTCGACACAATGGCGATGCCTGCAAGCCCGGCTAACCCTTCACGCCCGTCGCGAGCACGGTCTGGAACTGTGGGTTCTGCTCGTCGCGGGCGACGATGGTGATCTCGATGCCGGTGAATCCGGCGTCGGTGAGAAAGGAATGGAGCTGGGCTTCGGTGAAGCCGAGCCAGGTGTCGGCGTAGAGTTCGCGGGCTTTCTCGAACTGATGCGCCAGCAGATCGAGGATGGCGATGCGCCCGCCCTTTTTCAAAATGCGATGGGCGGCGGCGACGGCGCGTGCGGGACTGCCGGCGTGGTGCAGAGCCTGGCTGAGGATCGCGAGATCAATGGTGCCGGCGGTGATGGGCGGCGCTTCGAGATCGCCGTGGCGGAACTCGAGGTTCTTGAAGCCGTGTTTCTTCGCCAGCGCCGCGCCGAACTCGACCATCTTTTCCGAGTTGTCGATGGCGATGACTTTCTTTGCGCGCTTCGCGAGGAGCTGGGAAATCGTGCCTTCTCCCGCGCCGAGATCGGCGACCACGAGCGGCGGCACGAGGGCGAAAAGCAGATGCGCAACGCCTTCCCAAGTCCGCCCTGGGCAGTAGGCGCGGCCAAATTTTCCCGCGAGCTGGTTGAAGTATTCGCGCGCCGTGTCCTGCCGCTTTTTCAGCGCGAGCTTCAGCGCCGTGAGGTCATGCGCGGCGTCGGTCAGCTCCTTCGCGCAGGCGGCGATGAGAGGCGCGAGCTGGCGGTGCGCGGGGTCGTCGGTCAGCGCGTAGTAGATGTTCTTCCCCGCCCGCCGGTCCTGCACCAGCCCGGCTTCGCGGAGCTGGCCGAGGTGCATGGAAATGCGCGACTGCCCGAGCCCGAGGATCTGCTGCAGCTCGACCACGGACAGCTCCTCGCGGCGGAGCAGGAGCAGCAGCCGCAGCCGCGTTTCATCGGCGAGCAGCCCGAGGGATTTGACGATCGACGGCATGGGCGGCCACGCTAACGGCGGCAACCGGCGCGTCAATCCGCGCGGCGCGGCGCGCGCCGGCGCTTCCAAAAAACCCGTCATCCTGAGCGCAGCGTAGCGGAGTCGAAGGACCTCCAACTATTTGCGGGCGGAGGCGGCGGGAGCGAGGCGCGCAATCTGCCCAACCGCCTCCGCCCGCGGAAAAATTAGAGGTTCTTCGACTGCGCTCCGGTCGCCAAGCCTCCCGAAGCTCCGCTCAGGATGACGGGTTGTTTTTTCCACCAACTCACCGCCCGCATTTACGAAACTTTTACGCAATGGAGGGCTGGCGTTGACGCAAGGCCCGCGATGCTGTGCCACGCTCCGCCCATGTCCAAACTCCTACTCCCCTCACTCCTCGCCGCCCTCGGCGCTTTCTCCACCCTCACGGCGCAAGATGCCGCGCCTGTCGTTCTGACGGCCGCTGCGCCAGCCACCGCACCTGCAAAAACCGCCAAGCCTGCGCCGCCCCCGCCTGCGCCGGATGATCCTTTTGTGAAAGGCAGCGCGGGTGCAAAAAAGCCCGCGCCGACGCCGGCGGAAGAAGCACCAAGGCCGGTCAACTATCAGGCGCTGCTCGAAACCTTCGACCTGTCGCGAGAAGACTTTGTCGCGCTCCTCGACGAGAAGGGTGACGACGAGGCGCGCTACCGCCGCGTCGCGGAGTGGATGAGTGCGGGGCGCGCAAAGCTCGTTACTTTCACCGCGCTCACCGTGCGCTCGGGGATGAGGAGGACGGTCGTGGAGTCGATCGATGAGGTGAACTACGCCACCGAGCTGAATCCGCCGCAGGCGGAGGAAGACGCGGCCTTTCCCGCGGCGTTTGAGACGCGCAACACGGGCGAGACTTTGGAACTGGAACTGACCGTCGGCGAAGACGGCCAGCACGCGGACGTGAATATCGCGCCGAATTTCTGCCGCCTCGTGAAATTCACCGATGACTTCGCCAGCCCAGGCCGCGCAAACTCCGCGGTCTCGCAGCCCCGTTTTGCCACGCGCAAACTCACCACGGCCGTGCGGCTGACGATGAACCGCCCGCGCCTGCTCGGCACGCTCAGCGCCGCGGGCGAAGACGGGACCATCGCGGGGCAGGTGCGCGTGGTTTTTCTCACCGTCCGCCCGAACGCGATCCCGCGCGCCCGGCCCGAAGCGCTCGCGCCGGGCGCGGGTCTGCTGCGGATGGAGTACACTTTTTTCTCCCTCGACCGCGCCGCCGCGCGCGAGCTGTGGCTGGCGAAAGCCGAGCCGCAAATTTGCTACGACGCCCTGCGCGCGCTCGTCGCGGAAAGGAAGGCGCGGCTGGAGCATGCGAGCATCAACGTGGCGCCAAGCGGCCAGCGGACGGTGACCGACGAGATCGAGGAGCTGAAGTTTGCGACGGAGTTCAATCCGCCGGGCATTCCCGACGCCGCGGGCGGAAACTCGGGAGGCTCCTCCGCACCCGCCGCCGGGGAGGACAAGGCTCCGAAGGCCGTCAGCACAGCATCCGCGCGGGCTCAGTTGCCGCCGGGCGACTGGCCGAAGAAGGCGATGATTCCGGCGGTTGCGGCGGCTTTTGAGGTGCGAAATATCGGTTTCACTTCCGAGGTCGAGCCCGTCCTCGGCGAGGATGGCGCGACGGTGGATACGAATTTTGCGCTCACTTTCATCCGCCACCTCGGGCCGCTCGAAGTGACCGGCATCGCCAAGACGTATCCGCCGCGCCCGCTCTTTGAGTCGCGGAAATTCAACGGCTCAGCCTCCGCGACGGTCGGTGCGCAGCAGTTCCTCAGCACTTTCAACATGCCCGTCGAAAGCAGCGTGAACGGGCGGAAGGACGACGGGCGCGTGTGGCTGGGGTTTGTGCGCGTGGTGCTCGTGGAGTAATCTCCGCGCCGTGAATCTCCGCAGCCCCTGGCTCCCGCTCCTCCTGCTCGGCGCGCTCGCGCTGGCGCTCGGCGTCGGCGGCGTGCGGCTGGCGCGGCGGGTGGAAAAGGTGCGCGTCGCGCGCGAGGACACGGCGCTGCGCGGCTTCGAGGACGCGCTGCAGGGCGAGCTGGCGCGGCTCGAACAGCTCTACGAAAAGCACGCGCTGCGCGTGGCGCGCGAGACGCCGGCGGCGGAGGCCCGCGAAACGCGCGAGGCTTGCGAGTGGCTCGTGGGGCTGCGGCAGTTCTCGCTCATCCACGCGCTCGCGCCGGGCGACGTGGCGAAGGATTTCCATGCGCCGGTGGAGGCGCGCGTGGGCGAGACTTTGCCGGAGCCGGCCTTCGTGCGCGGAGTGGATGGCGGCTTGCCGCGCAAGCGCATCCTGCTGCCCGCGGACGAGCTGCTGCACGGCGCGGCGGATCACGGCTGGAGCGCGCAGCCGGGGACGGCGCTCATTTTCTGGCAGCGCCGCGACGCGCAGCATGTGGCCGTGCTGCTGCTCGACACGACGGCGATTCGCGCGGCGATGAACGGCTGGCTGGCGGAATGGGCGCGCGCGGAATTCGCGCCCGTGCGCGCGGCGGGCGGGCCGGATGCGCTCTTCGCGCCAGACGACGCGCCGCTCGCCAGCGCGGGCGCGACGGGCTCCGCGCCGAATATGCTGCGGCCGCTGCGGACGCGCTTCGGGACGTGGCATCTCGCGTCGTGGGACCGCTTCGCGGTGCGCGAGAGCTGGCATCCGCCGACGCTGCTCGGCGGACTCGCGGCGGCGCTGCTCGTGGCGCTGCTCGGCGTGCTGGTCTTCGTGCAGCCGCGCCGCGCCGTGGCGCTCGCGGCGCAGCGGGTGTCGTTTGTGAACCGCGTCTCGCACGAGCTGCGCACGCCGCTGACGAACATCCTGCTCAACCTCGACCTCGCCGCGGAAAACCTCGCCGCGACCGGCGAGCCGCCGCGCAGGCTCGCCCTCGTCCGCGAGGAAGCCGGGCGGCTCGGGCGGCTCA
>JAYWEB010000205.1:0-10889 GCA_043779575.1 Chthoniobacter sp.
TTCCGGGGCTCCGGCCATTCGTGGCCGGAGCCCCGTTTGGCGGAAAATCCGAAATCCGAAACAAATTCGAAAAGATGTAAATCGGAGCAAAGAAAATCGTTCTGCCGCGCACCTTCCCCATTTCCCCGATTTTCCACTTCTTGCCTTTTTGAGTTTGTTTCGGATTTCGATATTCGGATTTCGAATTTTCCCCACATGCCTGCCAACCGCTTCAACGCCCACACCGAATACGGTATCGGCCTCGGCCTGCGCATCCCGCATTACGCGCACATCCTGGAGAAAAAACCCCTCGTCGATTGGTTCGAGATCATTTCCGAAAACTACATGCTCGATGCGGGCCGGCCGCTCCACATCCTCGACCAGATCCTCGAGCAATACCGCGTCGTGCAGCACGGCGTCTCGATGTATTTCGGCAACGCCGCGCGCCCGAACCGCGACCATCTCCGCAAGCTCAAGCGCCTGACCAAGCGCACGCAGACGCCGTGGATCAGCGATCACCTCTGCTGGGGCAGCGTGGATGGCCGCTACACGCACGACCTTTTGCCCATGCCCTACACCTGGGAGGCCGTGGAAACCACCGCGCGCAACATCCGCGAGGTGCAGGATTTTCTCGGGATCCCAGTCGCCGTGGAAAACGTGAGCAGCTACGCCGAGTTCCACGTTTCTGAAATGACGGAGTGGGAGTTTCTCCGCGAGGTCGTGGAGCGCGCGGACTGCGGGATTCTGCTCGATGTGAACAACATCTACGTCTCGTCGAAAAACCACGGCTTCGATCCCTACGAATATCTCGACGCCGTGCCGCACGACCGCGTGGCGCAGATGCACATCGCCGGGCACACCAAGTTTGAGCGCTACCTGCTCGATACCCACGACCATCCCGTGCTCGATCCCGTGTGGAAAATGTACGCGCACGCCACCCGGCTCACGGGCCGCACCGCCACGCTGCTCGAATGGGACGACCGGATTCCGAGCTTCGACGAAGTGCATCGCGAGGCGCTCAAGGCCGGTAAATTTCTCCCCCATGCCAAAAGCCTCGCCGCGTAAAAGCACCACGGCGCGTGGCGCGGACGCCCCGTCCGCGAAAGTCCGCCGGACGCCCTCGTCCGGCGAACGCAGCGCGGGCTTCGCCGGACGAGGCGTCCGGCGGACAGATGCAGACGGGGCGTCCGCGCCACGCGCAGCAAGCAGCGCAAAGCCGGTCGCGCTCGCCGACGTGCAGCGCCTCATGGCCGAGGCCGTGATGCGCCCGCTGCGCCGCGACGAAGGCATGCAGACCGCGTGGAAAGACGGCTCGCCCGCCGCCGAGGTCGCCGCGCGCATCATCAAACCGAACGACCGGCTCACGTCCTTCGAGCGGCTCCAGATCTACAACCAGCAGTATTGGTGGCGGCTGCTCGGCGCGTTTGGCGAAGACTTCTGGGCACTGCGCGCGGTCGTAGGCGCGCGGAAGTTCGACCGGCTCGCCGTCGCCTATCTGGAAAGCTGCGGCTCGCAGACCTGGACGATGCGCGACCTCGGCCGGCACCTCGAAACCTTCCTCCGCGCCCACCCCGGCCTCACCGCCCCGCACACGCCGCTCGCCCTCGACGTGGTGCGCGTGGAATGGGCGCGCGTGATCGCTTTCGACGAACCGGGCAACCCCGTGCTCCAGCCGGAAAAGCTCGCCGCGCGGCCACCCGACCGCCTGCGGATCGGCCTCCAGCCTTACCTCACGCTCCTCGTGCTCGCGCACCCCGTGGACGAACTGCTCCGCAAATACAAGGAACGCCGGATCGAAACCGGCGCGTTCAGCAACGCCGTCGCCGCCTCCGTCACGCGCCGCCGCGCCCGCATCGCCGCGCGCCCCAGCCGCCGGCCCATCCACCTCGCCGTGCATCGCCACGAGCTGGCCGTTTATTACAAGCGCCTCGATCCCGCGGCCTACCGCCTCCTCATCGCGCTCCGCGACGGCACCACGCTCGCCGACGCCTGCGCGTCCGCCTTTGCCGGCTCGAAGGATCTGCCCGCGGCGAACGCGGAAAAAATCCAGCTCTGGTTCGCGACGTGGATGCAGCTCGGCTGGCTCTGCCCCAGGCCGCAGGCCGGTTTGAAAAACACGCCGTCATTCTGAACGGAATCCCCGGCGGGCGAAGGCGGACGGGGATGTAGTGAAGAATCGCTGAATGTAGCGGGCGGAGGCGGTGCGGAGCGTTGTGCGCACATTTCACCAGACCGCCTCCGCCCATTACAGTCAGCGATTCTTCACTGCGTTTCGCCCCCGCCTGCGCCTGCGGCGAAACTCCGCGCAGAATGACGGCGCATGATTTCTCCAGACCCACCACCGCTCCGCCGCGTGCGTTGACCACCCCGCTGGTGGAGCGTATCGAAGCTCCCGCCGATGGCCAAAACTCCCCAACCAAAATCCCCGCAAGCCGCACCCTCGAAAGCGCGCTGGGGGCGTTTGGCGGTCATCGTCCTCGCCATCGGCGCGGCCGTCTGGGCGGTGAAATCCGGGTGGCCAGCGAAGGCCAAACCGCCCGGCCCCGCGGGCATGGTTTGGATTCCCGGCGGCGAGTTTGCCATGGGCTCGGACGACCCCACTTCCTCCCTCTGCGGCGGCCAGGACGCGATGCCCGACTCCCGCCCGATCCATCAGGTCCGCGTGGATGGTTTCTGGATGGATCGCACCGAGGTCACGAACGCGCAGTTTGAAAAATTCACGCAGGCCACCGGCTACGTCACCATCGCGGAGCAGACGCCGCGCGCGGAGGATTTCCCCGGCGCACCGCCGGAAAATCTCGTCGCCGGCGCGGTCGTCTTCACGCCGCCGGAGACGGCCGTGCCGCTGAACGATCACTTCCAATGGTGGGCCTACGTGCGGGGCGCAAACTGGCGGCACCCGACCGGGCCGGAGAGCCATCTGACCGGACGCGAAAAATACCCCGTCGTGCAAATCGCGTATCCCGACGCGGTGGCCTACGCGCAGTGGGCGGGCAAGCGGCTGCCGACCGAAGCGGAGTGGGAGTTCGCCGCGCGCGGCGGAAAGGCGGGGCAGTTTTACGCGTGGGGCGCGGAGCTGAAGCCCGGTGGCAAATGGATGGCGAACATCTTCGAGGGAAAATTTCCCTACCAGGACACGGGCGAAGACGGCTACGTCGGGATCGCGCCGGTCGCGCAGTATCCGCCGAACGGCTACGGCCTCCACGATGTCGCCGGCAACGTCTGGGAGTGGGTCTCCGATTGGTATCGCCCGGATTATTTCGCCACGCTCGCCGCCGCCGGACTGGCCCGCAATCCGCAGGGTCCAGCGGACAGTTTCGACCCGTCCGAGCCGGGTGTGAAAAAGCGCGTGCATCGCGGCGGCTCATTCCTCTGCACCGAGGAATACTGCACGCGCTACATGGTCGGCACGCGCGGCAAAGGCGAGCCCGACACCGGCACGAACCATCTCGGCTTCCGCTGCGTGCAGGCCGCGCGGTGAGCGGCTGTGAAGCGCGCGCCTGCGCCACTTTTTGCGGACGGCTTCGCCAGCGTCGGGGTGGACCGCACGAGGACGGCGGGGCTCCAGCCAGGCAGCAGGTGCGCCTCGCTCACATCCTAAACTCTATTTCGGCATACGAGGTTGAAAAGCCTCTTAAACTTAAGAAACTAAATTGACGAATTAAAAAACTTAAGTAGTTTAGCACTAAACATGAGCGGAAAGCCCATCAAGAAACTCGTCTCGCGCTGCCCCTTTTGCGAAGGGAAGCTGGAAATCAGCCGCCTCGGCTGCCTCCAGTGCGATACCTCGATTGAGACGACGCTGCCCATTCCGCCCTTCTTCCGGCTGCCGCCCGACATGCAGGAATTCGTCATGGTCTTCCTCCGCTGCCAGGGAAAGATCCGCGATGTCGAAAAGGAACTCGGCATCTCCTACCCCACGGTCATCAAACGGCTCGACCTCGTGAACGTGCTCCTCGGCAACCAAGCCGCACCCTCGGGCCGCAAAGACATTCTCGAACAACTCGAACGCGGCGAGATCACCGTGCAAGAAGCCACCCAACTCCTCAAAGCCACCTAGTCCTATGTTCTCCATCATCACCATCCTCGGCCTCCCCATCCTCCTGCTCATCAGCGGTCTCTTCTGGTTCCAAGCCTACACCGGCCTTTCGCGAGGCAAGGCCCTGCTCGCCTTGTCCGCCAGCGTCCTCGCCAGCGCATGGCGCATCCTCGTCCCGGTGACGCTTCATGGCTCTGGCTATCACCACGGAAGCGCCGATGAGGTCTTCCCTTATTTTGCCTCGGGCGCCGCCATGGTTTTTCTCACCGCCTTTGCGCTCCGCCTCTGGGGGCGCTGGGTGGGGGAAAAGACGACCGCCGAGGAACGCCAGCCGGGCCTGCCGGGCGTGCGCGCATGGTTCTGCACCGCGAATGTGATCGTCGGCCTGCTCGTCGTGCTCACGCTTTGGTATGGCTTCGACTTGTCCCCTTCGCTCATCGCCGTCGCCGTCGTCGCGGCGCTCGCCGCCTATCCCCTGCTCAGTATGGAACCTGCGCCCCCCGCGACCCCGCCCGTGGCCGACGACCTCTCCGCCGAGCGCGAGAAAATCCTCGCCATGCTCGAAGCCGGCAAGCTCACGCCCGACGAAAGCGCGGAGCTGCTCCAGGCGCTCCGCGAAACCGCGCCCGTCCCGACGCGCCAGATTCCGCTCACCGGCGGGCAGCGCCTCATACTCATCGGCGCGGCTCTCGTTGCCCTCGGATTTTTCCTGCCGTGGTTTGTCTTCAATCCCGGCAAGGAGATGGGACGCATGATGGGCCAGATGCAGTCCACGATAACCTCCTCCATCGGTGGCACCGTGAATTTGCCCCACGACATGCACTTGCCCGAAATGCAAATCAACACCCCGACCACGTCCATGAGCGGCGGCGACATCCCGCACGGCCTCGGCTGGGCCGCGCTCGCCTTTGCTGTCGCCGCCGCGCTCCTGCCCTATCTCGCCACCACGCTCGACACCGCCACCGCGCGCACCGTGCGCCTGCTGTGCCTCGGCATCGGCAGCTTCATCGTCCTGTATTTGCTCACGGAAAACATTCGCTTCACCGGCCTCGGCCTCGGCATGGCCGTAGGCGGCTATGCGCTGGAAGTCGCGGGAGCTTTGCTCGAACACCGCGCGACCGGCCACGCCGCATAATCCGCTCCGCCGACTGTCACGCCCCTCTCGTTACCAAGCTCCAGCTTGGTAACGCCCTTGTCTTGGAAGCCCTGCTTCCCCACGCCCGCACCGGGATAGGGCGCGGATGATGTCTTGCACGCCGCCGAAGCGGAGCTTCGCAGACCAGGGCGTGCCCAAGCTGGAGCTTGGGCACGAGGAGCAAACGGACGACGGCAGGGAAATGGGCAATGGAGTCTCCGCGAAGCGAGATGGATGGTTTTCGCCGGAGGCTTTGGAGTGCGCGGACTCGTCCGCGCTTTGCGGCAGGAGGCAGCTTGCTGCCGTGGGCGGGGTGGATTTGCGGGTGCGGTGGGAGCGTGTCCGCCACGGTGCCCCGCCGCGCGAAGAAACCGTTGCGCCGCGCGCGACGCGCCTCGTAGAGTCCGCGCCATGCTTCACGCCACTGCGGCTCCGTCTCCCCTGACGGACCCTGCGTTTTCACAGACCTACTTCGCCGCCTACCGCTGGATGCTGCTGGCGCGGTTGCTGGAGGAAAAAATCGCCAGCCTGTACCGCGGGGGAAAAATCACCGGCGGCGTCTTCCTCGGACGCGGGCAGGAAGCGCTGAGTGTGGCGGTGGGCCTGGCGCTGCGGACGGGCGATATTTTCGCGCCGCTGATCCGCGATCAGGCGGGGCGGCTGGCTTTCGGCGAATCGCTGCTCGACTGCACGCGCACCTACATGGGCTCGCGCCTCGGGCCGATGCGCGGGCGCGATGGCAACGTGCATCGGGGCCGCCCGCGCGACGGGATGTTTGCGATGATCAGCCATCTCGGTGCGATGATCCCGGCGGTCGCGGGCGCGCTGCTCGGGCGGCGTTTTCGCGGCATCACCGGCTCGGTCGGCGCGACGTGCCTCGGCGACGGCGCGACTTCGACCGGGGCGTTTCACGAAGGGCTGAACCTCGCCGCGGTGGAAAACCTGCCGCTCGTCGTGGTCGTGGCGAACAACCAATACGCCTACTCCACGCCGAACGCGCGCCAGTTTGCCTGCGCCGATCTGGTGGACAAAGCGGTGGGCTACGGCGTGACCGGGCACCGTCTCGACGGCACGGATTTGGCAACGTGCCTGCGCGTTTTGAACAAGGCGGTGGCCGCGGCGCGCGATGGCGGCGGACCACAGCTCGTGGTCGCCTCCCTGCTCCGCCTGGCCGGCCACGGCGAGCACGATGACGCGCACTACATCGACGAACGTCTGCGCGAATCCCGGCTCGGGCTCGATTGCCTGAAGCTCGCCGAGCAGCGCCTGCTGGCGGAAGGTTGGGCCGATGCCGCCGCGCTCTCCGGGCTCGAAAACGACGCCCAGCAGCAGATCGACGAAGCCGTCGCCACGACCCTGCGCGAGCCGGCCCCCGACCCCAGCGTGGAAGACTGGTGCGCGCTCGCCACCCGGCACCTCAGCGAAGCCTCGCACGCCGAATGATCACCTACCTCGAAGCCATCCGCGAAGCCCAGGCCCGCGCGCTCGCCGACGATCCGCGCGTGTACATCTACGGCCAGGATGTGGGCGCGTTCGGCGGCGCGTTCAAGGCCACGAAAAATCTCGCGCAGGAATTTCCCGGTCGCGTGCTCGACTCGCCGATCAGCGAGGACGCGATGGTCGGCAGCGCCATCGGCGCGGCCATCGAGGGGATGCGCCCGATCATCGAGATGCAGTTCGCCGATTTCTCGACCGTCGGTTTCAACCAGATCGTCAATCACGCCGCCACGCTGCACTGGCGCACCAACGTTCCCTGCCCCATCACCATCCGCCTGCCGAGCGGCGGCACCGCGGGCGCGGGGCCGTTTCACAGCCAGAGCATGGAGGCGCTCTACGCGCATTATCCGGGCTTGATCGTGATGACGCCCGCGACGGTCGAGGACGCCTACTCGATGCTGCTCGAAGCCGTGGCCATCGACGACCCGGTGATCTTCTGCGAGCACAAGTATCTCTACTATCATTTGAAAGCCGACGCGCTCCCGACCGAAGCGATGCCCACCGGCAAAGCGCGCATCGCTCGCGCGGGCCGCGACGCGACGATCGTGACCTACAGCGCGATGCTCCACGAGTCGCTCGCCTGCGCGGAGGAACTGGCGGCGGAAGGTTGGGAGATCGAAGTCATCGACCTCCGCACGATCAAGCCGCTCGACACCGACACCGTGCTCGCCAGCGTGGCGCGCACCGGTCGGCTGCTGGCCGTCGGCGAAGCGTTCCCGTGGGGCGGCGTCACCGCGGAAGTCGTCGCCCGCGTCGCCACCGAAGGCTTCGGCCTGCTCGACGCCCCGCCGATGCGGCTGAACGCGAAAGACACGCCCGTGCCTTACCACCCGAACCTCTGGGGCACGCACCGCCCGACCGCGAAAACCATCAGCGCCCGGATGCGCGACCTGCTGCGACTTTAAGAAAGGATGAAGGATGAAGGCGGAAGGCGGAAAAGCCGATCTGAAGCTGCGCACGAGGAAGTATGCGGTGCGGATCATTCGCCTCTATTGCTCGCTGCCGCGAAACGAGGTCGCACGCACTCTCGGCAAGCAGTTGCTCCGCTCCGGCACTTCGGTTGGCGCGCATTATCGGGAAGGGCAGCGCGCCAAATCCGACGCCGATTTGATCAGCAAGCTGGAGGGCGCTTTGCAGGAATTGCAGGAGTCGCTGTACTGGATCGAACTCCTTGGCAATGCCAAAATCTTTCCACCGACCCGCTTGCAACCTCTCGTTTTGGAAACCGATGAACTCCTTTCCATCCTCGTGACGGTCGTCAAAAATATCAAAGGCCGCTAACTGCTTTCATCCTTCATCCTTCATCCTTCCGCCTTCATCCTTTTCCCCACTCCCATGCCGCGAATTCCGATCACCATGCCGCAGCTCGGCGAGTCCATCGCCGAGGCCACCGTTGTCGCGATTCCTTTTGCCGTCGGCGACGCGGTAGAAGGCGACCAGGACATCCTCGAAGTCGAAACCAACAAGGCGACGATGGGCGTGACTGCGCCTTGCGCGGGGCAGGTCGCGGTGTTGCTCGTGGAGGTCGGGCAAAGTTACGCCGTCGGCGCGACGCTCGGTTTTCTCGAAGTCACGGACGCGGAAGCCCAGCGCGCCGGGCTCGATGCGCCCGCTCCGGCGGCGGTCGCCGAGGAAGCCAACGGCCACACCCCGGCGTCCGCGGGCGTGCCGAAAAAATCCAGCGTCCAACCGACCGTGCGCGGGCTGCCGGTGCCGGCGCACGCGGCGGGCGCGGGCTTCATGTCGCCGCGGATGAAGGCGCGGATGAACGAACTCGGCCTGCACGCCGCCGACCTCGCGGGCATCGCCGGCAGCGGTGCGGCGGGGCGCGTGACCGTGGAGGATTTCGAGAAATTTCTCTCCCAACTCGAGCACCACAAACTCAGCCCCGCCTCCTCCATGCGCGTGGCCGTGGCCGACGCCATGCGCCGGAGCTGGACGCGCCCGCTCGCGACCGTCGGCATGTCCGTGCGCCTCGACGCCCTGCTCGCGCACCGCAAAACGAGCAACCCCAGGCCCGGCCCCGCGCTCTACGCGCTGCGGGCGCTGGCTCTCGCGCTCGGCGAAAACAGCGCGCCCGCCGGGCGGCTCATCGGCGAGAAAATCGTGCATCCCAGGGCCATCGACCTGGGCTTCGCGGTCGAGGCCGAAGACGGCGTGCTCGTCCCCGTGTTGCGCCATGCCGACCAAACGCCGCTCGCGCAGATGGTCACGCGCTACAGCGAACTCGTGGACCTCGCCCGCCAGCGCCGCCTGCCGGCGAACGCGCAGGGCGGCTCGATCGCCACGGTCACAAACTTCGGCACCTTCGGCCTCGAATGGGCGACGCCGATCCCGCTGCCCGAGCAGACGCTCGTGCTCGGCATGGGCGCGGGCCGCATCGTGCCGCACTGGGACCGGCAGGCCGCGCAGTTTGTCCCCGTCACGGAAGCCCAGCTCACGCTCAGCTTCGACCACCGCGTGCTCGACGGCGGCGGCGCGGGCCGCCTGCTCCAGCGCATCGGCTCGCTCCTGCAAACGCCGGAAGCGCTTTAGCCGCCGGCCGTTTCAAACAGCTCGCCGCGCAGCACGCCGACGAACGGCAGATTCCGGTAGCGCTCCGCGTAGTCCAGGCCGTAGCCCACCACGAATTCATCGCCGATCTCGAAGCCGACAAAATCCGCGTCGAGTTCCTCCGCCCGCACCTTCGCCTTCCGCAGCAGCACGCACACGCGCACGCTCGCCGGGCTCTCGCCGCGCAGCCGCGCGCAGATCGCGTGGAGCGTGCGCCCGCTGTCGAGGATGTCGTCCAGCACCAGCACGTGCCGCCCGCGCACGGCGGGCAGATTCGGTTGGTGAAAAGTCACCGTCCCCGTGCTCTCCGTGCCGCCGTGGTAGCTGGCCACGCGCAGGCAATCCAGGCGCAGCGGCAGCGGGATGCGCCGGAGCAGATCGGCGGCAAAAATCAGCGAGCCATTGAGCACCGCCACCACCGTCAGTTCCTCGCCGCGATAGGCGTCGGTGATTTCAGCCGCCAGCACGTCCAGCCGGCTCAGGATCGTCTGCTCGTGGAAAAGGATGCGGTCGATGTCGGCGAGCATTTGGGGAATGGGAATGACGAATGACGAATGACGGAATGACGAAAGAATGTCGAAGCCCGAATGGCGAAACCCACCACCCGCATCCGCCGCATCATTCACCCTTCGCCTTTCACCTTTCGCCTTTCGCCTTTCGCCCTTCGTCTTTCGCCCTTCGCCTTTCACCCTTCACCCTTCACCTTTCGCCTTTCGCCTTTCATCATTGCCCTCCCCCGCCCCGCTTCATTAGAAAATCGCCCCAATATGTCCTGCTACCACGCATCCATCGAAGGCGCCCAGCACGGCGCGAAATCCCTCCCCGACTTCCTCGCCTATGCCAAGCGCAGCGGGGCCGCTGGCGCGCAGCCGAGCAACTACCACCTCCAGGGCGGCAAGCTTTTCAAGTCCGCCAAAGAGATCCGCAACACCTTCGCCGACGCCGGCCTTTCGCTCGACGGCATCTCCGCGCACTGCCCGGTCTGGGTTCACACCACAGCGTGGACCGGTTCGCCCACGATCCGCCCTTTCATCCCGCCCGACGTCGCGAAGAAGTCGCCCGCCGAAATCGAAAAGTGGGCCGAGCACTACGTCCTCAAGCTCCTCGATCTCACCGCCGAGCTTGGCATCAAAGTGCTGCCGATGTTTTGGGGCGTCGCCTTTGGCTGGGAGCTGGCGACCGGCTACCCGTGGGGTTTCTGGGCCGGGCCGGGCTACGATCTCATCAAGGAAGGCCAGGAGCGTTTCGTGAAGAAGACGAAGAAAATCCGCGACCACGCGCGCAAGCTCGGCATCAAGCTCTGCCACGAAATCCATCCCGGCACCGCGGCGATGACCGCCGACGATTTCCTCATGCTCGTGAAGATCACCGACGGCGACAAATCCATGGCCGTGAACGCCGACCCGTCGCACTGCTGGGAGGGCGAATCGTGGGAGACGCGCTTTACGAAAGTGGGCGCGTATATCTACGCCGCGCATGTGAAAAACTTCACCGTCCGCCCCGGCTTCCCGCTGCGCAGCATGGAGCCGGCCTGGCCGGGCCGCGCCATGCAGTTCACTGACCTGCCGAGCGGCGACCTGAACATGAACCGCTACGTCGAACTGCTGCTCAACGTCGGCTTCGCCTCGCGCTACTGCCAGCTCCACGGCACGAAGACCGCGCCGCTCGTCGTCGAAGCCGAGAGCG
>JAYWEB010000206.1:0-4366 GCA_043779575.1 Chthoniobacter sp.
TACCGCCATAGATGGCGTTGTCACCAAGTTCCTCTTCGATCCGCAAAAGTTGATTGTACTTCGCCACGCGATCCGTGCGGCTGAGCGAGCCGGTCTTGATCTGGCCGGCATTCGTGGCCACCGCGATGTCCGCGATGGTCGTGTCTTCGCTCTCGCCGGAGCGGTGGGAAATGACGGCCGTGTAGTTGTTTTCCTTGGCCAGTTCGATGGCGTCGAGCGTCTCCGTGAGCGATCCGATCTGGTTCACTTTCACGAGGATCGAGTTGGCCGTGCCGGTGTCGATGCCCTTGCGGAGAAACTCCACATTCGTGACGAAAAGATCGTCGCCCACGAGCTGCGTGGTCGCGCCCATGGCGTCGGTCAGTTTCTTCCAGCCGGCCCAGTCGTTCTCGGCGCAGCCGTCCTCGATCGAGATGATGGGAAACTTTTTCGCGAGGGCCACGTAATAGGCCACCAGCTCCTCGGCGCTGCGTTTCGAGCCGTCGGATTTCTTGAAGACGTATTGGTTCTTCACCTTGTCGTAAAACTCGCTGGCCGCCACATCGAGCGCGATGAAGATGTCCTTGCCGAGTTTGTAGCCGGCCTTTTTCACCGCCGCGGCGATGGATTCGAGCGCGTCGTCGGCGCTGGTGAAATTCGGCGCGAACCCGCCCTCGTCGCCCACCGCCGTCGAGAGGCCGCGGCCTTTGAGCACGCTCTTGAGCGCGTGGAAAATTTCGCAACCCGCGCGGATCGCCTCGCTGAACGAGTCCACGCCTTTCGGCATGACCATGAACTCCTGGAAATCGACGGGCGCATCCGAGTGCGCGCCGCCGTTGACGATATTCATCATCGGCACGGGCAGAACCTTGGCGTTCGGCCCGCCGAGGTATTTGTAAAGCGGCTGGTCGAGCTGGCTGGCAGCGGCTTTCGCAGTGGCCAGCGAGACGGCGAGGATGGCGTTCGCACCGAGCTTCGCTTTGTTCTTCGTGCCATCGAGCGCGATCATCGCGCGGTCGATCCCCAACTGATCGAGCGCGTCGCGCCCCTCGATGATTTTCGCGATGGACTTGTTCACGTTCGCCACGGCCTTGGTCACGCCTTTGCCGAGGTAGCGGTCCTTCACGCCGTCGCGCAGCTCCCAAGCCTCGTGCTCACCCGTGCTCGCGCCGCTCGGCACGATGGCCCGCCCGATCGCGCCGCCCGCGAGCGAGACTTCGGCTTCGACGGTGGGATTGCCGCGGGAGTCGATGACCTGGCGGGCGTGAACGGCAATGATTTCGGTGAGAGACATGGAATTTAGGATTTAGGATTTTAAGAAAACGGAGCGCGCAGCGAAAACTGCGGGCGGCGGAAAACCGCGCGTGGATAGAAAGATGCGGACTGCTTGGCAAACAAATAGTGCCAAACAACGCAAACCGTGAAAGCACGGAACGGCTAGGCCTTGCGATGCGGCTCGATCTTCACGATCTCCGCCACCCGGTCGCCGTGCTCGGTGGGGACGGCGACCTGCTCGCCGGGCTGGTGGCTGAGGAGCGCCTGGGCCAGCGCAGACTGGTAGCTCACGATCCCTTTCTCCGGGTCGCCGTCCCACGCGCCGAGGATGGTGTAAACGTCGAGCCGTCCGCCGGTCGTTTCGCGCAGCGTGACGATCGTGCCGAGGGAGACGCGAGTGGTGTCGGGGTTGGCGAAATCGGTGCCGCGGGCGAGCGAGAGGTCGCGCTCCATTTCACTCCGCCGGCGACCGAGGACGCGCTGCATTTCCTTGGCGGCCTTAAACTCGAAGTTCTCGCGCAAGTCGCCGTAGCTGCGGGCGACGCTGATCTCCTTCACGTTCTCGGGGATGGTTTTGTTCACGAGTTCGTCAAAGGCGATCTTCTTCCTTTCGAGGCTCTCCCACGAAACGACGAGCGTCTCCTGCTTCGCATCGCTCTCGCCGGAGACGAGCGCCTGCATCTCGGGGAAGACGCGGATGATCCGGCCGAGCAGCGAGCGCTTGTTCAGCTCTTCGAAGACCGGCGTGCGCATCAGCTTTTGCATGATGTTGCGCATGTCTTCGAGGGTGGCCGTGGCGATGAGATCGGGGAGGAGTTCCTTGTCGTTGAGCAGCAGATCGTGGAGGCGGCGGTCGCGCTTGGCTTCGTCAAACTGGTCGCGCTCGAGCGCGCCGATGATCGAGCTGAGCAGGCGCGGATTGACGAGATCGGCAAACGCCCCGTCGCGCTCTTTGCACAGCCAGATCAGGGTTTCCGAGGTGATGGCGTGGTCGCGGATTTCGCGGTCGATGCCTTTGAGCAGCGCCTCGGTCTGGCCCTTCTCCTCCAACAGCCGCGCGGCCTCGGTCACGAGGCGGGTGCTGCCGCGGGTGGCCAGATCGAGCGCGACCGTGGGCCACTCCTCGCCAAAGGCCGCGGGGATTTCCGCAAAGACGCGCTTGTGCTTCGCGGCCGGAAGATCGCCGATGAGCGTGACCAGCCGGCGCTTTTCGTCGCGCAGGATCTGATCCACGGCGAGTGCCTCCGCGCCTTTCTCAAGGCCGGCTTTTTCCGCGATCTCATCGCGCGCGAGCAGCATCTCGAGCGCTTGCGCGGTGTTCAGGCGCTGGTTCTTGCGCGCCTGGCTGTCGGCGGTCGCGAGGACTGGCGTGAGCTGCGTCGCGGCGTCGGTGAACTCGCCGATGTTTTTCAAAATCTGGTCGAGCGCCGTGAGCTGATCCTTGAGCTGGCGGGCATTGGCGAACGTGACGAGAAATTCGTCGGCGTGCGAAACCGGCGCCGCGCGCAACTCCAAGGGCGCGGTCTTTTTCGCCGGCACGGCAAAGTGCCCGTCGCGTTTCAGCGTCTTCTTCGTGGCTTCCCACCACTTCTTAAACTCCGCCTCCGTGAAGACCGCCGGCACCAGCGCCTGCGTGATCTGATCCTGCGTGGCCTTGCCGCCAAAGCTGCTCAGCAGCGTCCGCATCAGCCCGGTGACATCACTCTTCGCGCGCGCCTTCACCGCCGCCGCGTCCGCCGCGATCTGCGCAAGGATGTGATCCGGCGCCAGCGGCTCCAGCGTCTCGGCGGCATACTGGAGTTGCATCGGATGCCCCTTCTTCGCCGTGAAGTGGATGGTCATCTGGCTGACCAGAAAATTCACCGCATCGACCTGCCCGAAGCCCCAGCTTTTGTGGACCACGAAGGTGCCGGGCGAGAGTTTCTCGAGGGCTTGGCCGGCGGCCGCCGAGAGTTTGCCCGCTTCGACCGCTTTTTGAATTTCTGAAATCATGGGGCGGGGAAAGTAGGGACGCGGGGGGGCTTGTCCAAGACATATTTCCCCGGCTGAAAGCGAACGTCTCGCACTGTGCTCATGGCCCTCCCCATTCTCCCGATCAGGGGAGCTGCCGAGAATCCGCGGTCACCAATCGCCGGCGGCGGCGCAACCAATCCGCGGCAAATGTCGTATCGCGAATATTCCGGTTGCCATGCCGGACGAAATGACGACTCTCCCCGCCGCGGCGTGCCCGGAGATGTCTCCGCAGCACGCCCGTTTTTATTCCAATGCTCCTATTTTCCCTCTGGTCTCTCGCCGGTTTCACCGCCGGGCTCGTCTTTGTTTCCTTCTTCGAGTGGGTGCTCCACCGCTACGTCATGCACCGTCCGCTCGGGTGGCTGCGCTACCCTTTTCAGGCGCATGCCGTGGTCCATCACCACACCTTCAAAGGCGATCAGACCTATCACCTGAAAAACGAAGCCGACAAAGAGACGATCCCCATGGCGTGGTGGAACGGCCCCGCGCTGATCGTGATCGGGATGCTGCCGATGCTCGGGCTCGCGTGGGCCGTGGGCAGTTGGGCCGTGGCGCTCGGCGCCGTGCTGGCCATCGCCGGTTACTACTGCGTTTATGAATACCTCCACTGGTGCATGCACCTGCCGAAAGCGCGGCGCGTCGAGCGCTCGTGGCTCTTTCACCGGCTGAACGGCCACCACATTTTGCATCACCGCTACATGCACAAAAACTTCAACGTCATCCTGCCGCTCGCCGACCTCTGCCTCGGCACGCTGCTGCCGCGCTCGAAAGTGCGCTTCGCCCAGCCGCGCGGAGTCGGCGTGCCCGACGTGCAGCCGCGCCGCAGCGGCCGTGGCAGCGAACTCGAAAACGCCGCGGAGCTGGCGGACGACGGGCTGAGCGATAGTTCGGCGGCGTGAGGGTCGGCGGTGCCTCTTTTACGCCTGCCCGCCGAAGGTCAGGTAGTCATCCAGATCGAGCACATCGGCCCAGGTCTTGAGGTCTTCGCGCGTCGTCGTCAGGTCGCTCACGTACTTCGTAAAAAAGCCGAGCGTCTCCGCATCGCTGTCCGGTCCGCGGCGGTCTTGGAAGTCGCTCCATTGCGCGATCTCCCACGCCT
>JAYWEB010000207.1:0-10856 GCA_043779575.1 Chthoniobacter sp.
CCGATGGCGGGCTCACGCCGCGCAGTTACCCTCTCCAGCGCGCGAAGGTGGCGCAGCGCGATCTGCTTTCCATGATGCTCCAGTTCTTGCGGAAACAGCGCTACCAGCCGGTGCTCGATTCGCTGTTTGAAAAGACCTACGCCGAGGCGCTCAAAGCCGCGGCGACCCAGGAATATTTCAAAGGCGTGAAGACCCCGGCCGACGCCGTGGCGCAGGGCAAACCGTGGGTCCGCTTCGATCCCATCTACCACCTCCCGATCGGGTCGCTGAAAAAGCTCGAGGTGCCTTTCACCTCGGAGGTCCGCGCCGAGGTGCGTGGTTTCGCGGAGCAATTTCTCAAGACCGTGCCGCCTGAAAAATGGAAAGTGAACACGGACGAAAGCTGACCGCGCGGGCGCTGGCCACGGTCCTCTGCCTGGCCGTGGCTCACGCTTTCGCAGGCTCGCCCGCCAAGGAACGCGGGCCGAACGGTCATCGGCTCGTGCCCGTCCCGGCGGGCCGGTATGCGCTGGGTGAAAAAGATCAGCCGCTCAATCCGCCGCACGTCGCCGCCCTGCGCGCCTACCGCATTGCGGATGCGGAAACGACGAACGCGCAGTTCGCCGCGTTTGTGAAAGACACCGGCTATGTGACCGACGCCGAGCGGCGCGGCTTTGGAAAGGTCTTCCGCGAGGGGATGCCGGATTGGGTGTGGCTGGATGTGGAGGGCGCGCATTGGCGGCAGCCGCGCGGCCCCGGCGGCCCGAAGAGCGCCGACCTCCCCGCGCACCCGGTCACGCAAATCAGCGGCGCGGACGCGGAAGCCTACTGCCGCTGGCTCGGCGCGCGTCTGCCCACGCTCGATGAATGGGAAGCCGCCGCCCGCGCCGGGGCGCGCACGCGCTGGCCGTGGGGCGGGCGGTTCGTGCCTGGTCGCGCGAATATCTGGAACGGCGCAACCCATCGCGCGGAGACGAAGGGCGACGGCTTCACCTACACCGCGCCGGTCCGCTCCTTTCCGCCCAATGCCTGGGGACTCTACGACGTGATCGGCAACGTCTTTGAATACTGCTCCGGCCTACCCGCGCTGCTGCAAGGCCGCGAGGCGGAGCTGATCGCCGGACGCGGCGGCTCGTGGTGGTGCTCGGCGGGCACCTGCAGTTTTTTCAATCTCACGGACATCGGCCGCATGGACCGCCGAGGCTCGCTCGCCAACCAGGGCTTCCGCGTGGTCTTCGACACCGCGCGATAGTCCCGCCTGGGCGTGCGCCGTCGGCCGTCAAATGTGGACTCGCTGGCGGCTACGCCATTTTCCCTCTCGTTCCCAAAGTTAGCGCAGCACTTTGGAAACGAGGAGGCGAACCTGCCGGCCCCATCAGAAGATGGAGAAGCCGCCCCGACGATCTCCACGACAGCCCTCTGGACGAAATCCGCGCGCTTTGGCAGAACGACTCCGCGGGCTATCTCCGCGCCGTCGAGCCGGGCGTCCACGCGATGCTCACGGCCGCGTGCCGCTTTGCCACCACCACCTGAAAATCCCATGGTCGAAGTCCACATCCACTATCTCGGCGAGCTGCGCTGCGAAGCCGCGCACGGCCCGTCGAAAACCACGCTCTTCACCGATGCGCCGGTGGACAACCACGGCCGGGGCGAGGCGTTTTCGCCGACCGATCTCGTGGCCACGGCGCTCGGGACGTGCATCGTCACGACGCTGGGGATTTTCGCGCAGCGGCACGGCATCGAGCTGCGCGGCGCGAAAATCACGGTGCAAAAAGAGATGACCTCCGTGCCCATGCGGCGCATCGCCCGGCTGGCGTGCGCGCTTTCGCTCCCTCTGCCCGCGAGCCACCCGCAGCGCGCGGCGCTGGAGCGCGCGGCGCACACCTGCCCCGTCCACCAGAGCCTCCATCCGGAGGTGGAAAAGCCGATCCGGTTCATCTGGGCGGAGGCGTGAGCCGCGCGCCGCTTGCGGAAAAGAACGCGCCCGCTATAACCCGGCGCATGCCGAATCTGCGCGAACCAAACGGGCTCAAGAAGGGCCGCGGTCTTGATGACTTGGAACACAAGGCTCTCGAGGAGACGGACTACAAGCCGCGGCTCAAGGAGCAGCAGCTCAAGCTCCTGGAACTGACGCGCACGCTGAGTGAGACGAAGCGGACGCTGATCGTGGTTTTCGAGGGCCCCGACGCCGCGGGCAAGGGCGGCGCGATCAAGCGCATCGTCGAGCGGCTCGATCCGCGGCTGCTGCGGGTTCATTCGGTGGTGAAGCCGACGGTGGAAGAACATCAGCGGCACTATCTCTGGCGCTTTTGGAACAAGCTCCCGCCGTACGGGCAGAGCATCATTTTCGACCGCTCGTGGTACGGCCGCGTGCTGGTGGAGCGGGTGGAGGGCTTCGCGAGCGACAAGGAGTGGAAGCGCGCCTACGACGAGATCACCGGCTTTGAGCAACTGCTCGCCGCCGACGGGGCGATCTTTGTGAAAATCTATCTGCACATCTCCAAGGACGAGCAGCTCGTGCGTTTCAAGCGCCGCGAGGCTGATCCCTACAAGCACTGGAAAATCAACGACGAGGACTGGCGCAACCGCCGCAAGTGGGAAGAGCACAACAAGGCGGCGGAGGACACGTTCGAGCGGACGAGCACGGACGCCGCCCCGTGGACGGTGGTGCCGGCGAACTACAAATGGTACGCCCGCGTGAAGGTGGTGAAGACCGTGGTCGAGGCGCTCGAACGGGCTGTTTTGAAACGCGCCGACTGATGACGCGCGCCCTCCGCCACGGGACGTTGGCCGTCCTCGCCTGCGCGTGGCTGGCGCTCGCGGGCTGCACCCGGCTTTTCGACAACGGAGCCAAGGACAACCTCGAAAAAGGGGATAGGAAAGCGGCGGCCGGGGACTTTGCCGCGGCCGCGGCGCTCTACGAAGCGACCCTCGACGGCACCGCAAAATCCGCCGACACCCACTACAAACTCGCGCTGCTTTACTCGGACAAACTCAAGCAGCCGCTCGACGCGATCCACCATCTCGACCGCTGCCTCGAACTCGCGCCCACCGGGCCGCGCGCGAAAGACGCCAAAGCCCTCAAGAAACAGGACCAGAACAATCTCCTCGCGACGCTGACCAAAGGCGCGCCGGCCACGCAGTCCGACGCCAACCGCCTGCGGGACGAGAACAAGAGGCTCAGCGACAAGAACGCCGAACTGCTCCGCACGCTCGCCGACGTCCGCGCACAAAAAACGCTCCCCGCTACGGCCGGCAAAGGCCAGCCGGAGAAGAAGCCCATCCCGCCCGGCGCCCGCACCTACACGGTCAAGTCCGGCGACACCCTCGCCAGGATTTCCCGCCAGTTTTACAAAACGGCGGCCCGCGCGATGGCCATCCAAAACGCCAACTACGTCAACGCCACCGGGACAGTGAAGATCAAACCCGGCGACGTGCTGGTCATCCCGTAAGCAGCGCGGCTCCGGCGTTCTCGGGGAGGTTCCGCGTCGTGCGGACGAGGTACACGCGCTTGTTCTGACTTTCGTAAAAGGTGCGCATGATCATTTCCGCGAGGAGCCCCATGAGGACGCACATGACGCCGGTGATCGCCGTCATCACGAAGAGCAGCGGGAGCGGGGTCTCGATGAAGGATTTGTGCGCGAAAAGTTTCAGATAAACCGCCGCGCACCCGGCGAGGAAACTGACGAGCAGCGAGAGTGCGCCGACGCCGCCGAAGACGTACATCGGTTTCTCCGCGTAGCTGTCGAGGAACTTCACGACCACGAGGTCGCACAGCACTTTGGCCACGCGCTCGAGGCCGTACTTGGATTTGCCGCTCGCGCGGGCGAAATGGTTGACCGCGACTTCGGTGATCTTGGCGCCGTGCCAGCCCGCGTAGATCGGGAGGAAGCGGTGCATTTCGCCGTAAAGCCGCACGCCTTTGATGACCTCGCTGCGATAGGCTTTGAGCGAGCAGCCGAAGTCGTGCAGCCGCACGCCGGAGACCCACGAGATGAGCTGGTTGGCGAGGATGCTCGGGAAGTTGCGCTGGAGGGCGTCGTCCTGGCGGTCCTTGCGCCAGCCGGAGCAGACATCGAAGCCCTCGTCGAGTTTCGCGAGCAGCTTCGGGATGTCGGCGGGGTCGTTCTGCCGGTCGCCGTCGAGCGGGATGATGACCTCGCCGCTGGCGAAATCGAAGCCGGCCATCATCGCGGCGGTCTGGCCGTAGTTGCGGCGGAAGTGGACGACTTTCACCTCGGGATTCCCGGCGGCGAGCCGGTCGAGGATCGCCGTGCTGCCATCGGTGCTGCCGTCGTTGACAAAGATCAGCTCCCACGGGCGGCCGAGCGCGACGAGCACTTCGCGGATGGACCCGTGAAGGGCGGGGAGAGACTCCGCTTCATTGAAAACTGGGACGGTGATCGAGATCATGCTGGCGCTGGGAGCGGGGCATTAAACGCGACGCGGACACGGGCGGGCAAGAGGGAAGGCAGCAGCGCGCGAGAAGCCAACACCGCCGGGCACAGCGTCCGCATATCCGTCGCCACCACCGCCGTCAGCATCACGATGTCCCCCGGCGATTGCCCGTTGCGCAGGATCAGCCTTCTCATCGTCAGGGTTCAAAACGCCGCGCTCTCCCCAACGCCGGAGGCGTCCCAGAAATTAGCCGGTGGCGGAGCGCAGCGACCCCACCGGAACCCGCCCCCAACCGGAATGCGCCCCGGCAGGGGCGCGGGAACCCCCCCGCGCCTTCAATCCACATAGCTCTCCTCAAACTCCACTCCGCTCTTCCGCAAACAATCCACATACTCCTCCCGAAACGTCCGCGTCCGGTGATGCTCCTCCTGCTGCCCGATGTACTGCCGCACGCTCTCCCGCATCGACGCGCTAACCGTGAACGCCCCATACCCCTCCTGCCACGCAAACGTCCCCTCCATCACCGTCTCATGCACCCATTGGGACGAAGCCCGCTTCACGTCGCGCAAAACATCCGCCACACCATGCGTCGCCTTCAGCCCCACCAGCAGATGCACATGATCCGCCACCCCACCCACCGCCTCCGGCACGGCCCCCATCTCACGGAGAATGCCCCCGAGATAGGCATGCAGCCGTTCCCGCCATTCCGGCACGATCATCGGGCGACGGTCTTTGGTCGCGAAGATGATGTGGTAATGCAGGCTAAGATGGGTCGAGGGCATGGCTTGGGGTTTTCCCGCGCCCCTGCCGGGGCGCATTCCTGTTTTCAACGGATTCCGGTGGTGTCGCTGCGCTCCGCCACCGGCTAATTTCCGTGCAGCCCTCCGGGCTGAATCGCGTTCCGAAGCGCAGCTTCGGAACGAGGGGAAGTCCCGCGCCGCCGCCGTCAGCATCACGATGTCCCCGCGCGATTGGTGATTGCGGAGGATCAGCTTGCGCATGCGCGGCATTCAAAGACGGACCCCATCTTCTAGCTAGGTGCGTTCAAGGTGCGAGTAACTTAACGCGGGCGTTGAATGCATCGTCGGATGGGTATGTGGGGGCTGTTGCTGATGGTTGAAGCAGCGGATAGCCCGCAAGCACAGTAATCAGGGCTTCGCTGCTCCCCCAAATGAATCCAGCTTCGAGGTTATGTTTGACGCGGGCAAGTGTGCTCTGTTTTTTCAGTCCTGACGATCGTAGTTGGTAGTAGATATTGAGAATAGTTCCTTTAATGCGGATGGATTCGGGATGGGCTCTGGTGTTCTCAAGTGAGTCGGCGAGTCTTGCCAAGGCAATTTCAAGCTCTTGATTCGTCATGCTGGAAGCGATTGAGAGAAACTCGCGTAGCCTCTCCTCAAACGCTTGTTGCTCTCTGACGGCTTGTTCGACTGAGGCTTGCTTGCGTCGGATTTGGTCTTCGATTGACATGGCTGTGTTGGTTCAGCAGCTGATTCTTTGGATCGATTCAGGTGGCCGCACGGTTACGTATGGCATAAAAAGGTCTCTTGGCATGTTGGGCAATGCACGGAAATAGTTTTCCCGAGACGTGGTATTCGTAAGGGCTGAGAGCAGAAGGCGCACGCAAAAGTAATTTTCTGATTGGGCGCGGCTTGAGGCTGTTTCTGTAGGCCAAGTGCCTCGAAGGTGCGGGTGAAAATGTTGGGCGGCGCAAAAGGTGGCGCGTTTTGCTCGGATTTGAAGCGTCGCCGACCAGAGCTGTAGCCCCAGCGGGGAAGACCTCGGTTCACTAATCTGGTCGGCTCCGAGCGGAAAAAAGCGTCTCGCTTGGCTTGGACATATCCGAACTCATCAACTGACAGGTAGCCATATTTCTTAACGCTGGTTGTGATGACGTTGCCAGATGTGGTTGTGGTCTGATTGGCTCCGTTGAGGATGGCTGCACCGCAGCCGAGGAACACTGCCGTCGTGTCGGTCAAAACTTCGTTGTGAAAGGTGGGCTCCAATCTAATCCCAGCCTGATACAGAAAAATATGCGCCACCTCGTGAGCCAGAATCGCCACTGTGGGTTTGATGGCATCGCGGTGGTCGTTGTGAAGCTCTACGAAAAACTCAGAAGCTGGCGAAAGTTCGACTCGCCCCGGAACATCCATATCTGAGCGGAAAGTAACGATCACGGCGGAAACGGAGATGCGGTAATGATCGGCGAAGCGCCGGGCAATCTTCTGGACGCGAATCACCGGATCGGCCGTGCTTTCATTCTCGCGGGGTGTCAACTCGAAGTTGTTCACGAACTGACGGATTCGTGCGGGCGTGAGTCGTAAAAAGAGTTCCCTCAGTGAGAGATTGATGAGGTCAATGTTGGAAAAGCCTCGCGTATACGTCTTCGGTAGCTCTTCGATTTTCACAGAACGATTAGGAAGGGCCTGCAACCCCAAACTCAGCAACGGCGGAGACTGGCAGCGGATGTGCCGAGCGCGGCAGCGGGAGCACAGCCGATGACAGCCTTAGCGGTTTGCTGGAGCGCGTAGATGGCATGAAAGTGCTGTGGGTCAGGCCAGAGAAGCCAATCCCGGTAAGTCTAAGTCCAAAAGGACTGTGCATAGGTAGCGATGATCTTCACCATGAACCTCCCTTAACGACTCGCGCGAACAATGATATTCGATGCACTGTGAATCCGTGTATGGAGTCTCTCGCGGAAACAGATGAGTCAATACCATGAGCGAAATCCCATCGTCCTCAAAGAATCCTTCGCCTAAGACGTAAAAGTGACTGCCGCGCCACTTGATACCAATGAGCGTCTTGAAACGTAGCGGATCGTCGAATCTGTATTCTCTAGTAGCCATGAGTTAGCGCGAACCGTGGGGCCACTCGGCGCAAAGTCACGCGGATTTTTTCCACGGCGGTGGTGTCTGCGGGGGCCCGCAAGGCCGCCCTCACGGCCAGACCTTTTTCAGGATGGCGGCGAGGCGGTAGCCGGCGCGGCCGAGTTCGAGGCCCACCTGCGCGCGCGCCCATTGGTCGTAACCGGGGAGGTCGCTGCTCTTGGCCCCCCAGCTTTTGGCGTTGGCGTGGAAGGTGAGTCTGGCGTGCGCCTCGCTGGCGATGGGGAGGACTTCATTGGCCCACTTCACCGCCCAGCCGCTGATGAAGGAGCCGGTCTGCCAGCCCGCCGGCGGGCTGGCGATGAAGGTCTGCGCAAAGACGCGCGGCGTGGTCTGGCCCGCGGCGGCCAGGGCATTGGTTACGGTCACGGAATCCCAGGAGCGGTGCAGGTTCGTGCTGTGGAAGTTGATGGCGTTGCCGCCGGTGGCGAACTTCGTGCCCGGCGTGGTGTTGGAATTGGCGGGCTGCCCGCTGGCCTCGAAGCAGGCCGCGCCGACGTGGAGCGGCTGATGGATGTCGCCCACGTAATGCACGGGCAGCGATGGAATTCGCGGGACGCGGTCAGTTTCTGAACCTCGAAAATATTTCGTCCATCCTGTTCATTTTTAATTGAACACATTGCGCCAGGCGGTTAGAAACGCCGCCGATGCCCGCAAAAACATCCACTCTCGCGATGCGCAAGGCGGCGGCCCGCCGGCCATCCGGCGGCCTGTCGCCGCTGGAGGTGGAGGCGATCGAGCTGTTCATCAGCTTCGTGCGCCTGCTCGGACTGCCGAAGTCCGTCGGCGAAATCTACGGCCTGCTCTTTGCCTCGGCCGAGCCGCTGGCGCTGGATGCGCTGATGGCTCGCCTCCACATGAGCAAGGGCGCGGCGAGCCAGGGGCTGAAAGTGCTGCGGTCCTTCGGCGCGGTGCGGACGATGTATGTCGGCGGCGACCGGCGGGATCACTACGTCGCCGACTTCGAGCTGAGCAAGTTTGCGAGCGCTTTCATCAAAGAGGAGGTCCGGCCGCACCTCGATAGCGGCGCGGCGCGCATCGCCCGGATGGAGCAGCACCTCGCCAAACTTCCGAAAGCCGAGCGCGAGGCCGCCGGCGCACGCCTCGCGAAACTCCGGCACTGGAAGGAAAAGGGCGAAGCCATGTTGCCGTGGCTTTTGAAGTTCCTCGTCGCCTAGAATGATCGCCATGTCTGCTCCCACCGACGAAATGACGGACCCCGATGCACCCCTCTGGTACTGCCTCCGCACCCAGCCGAAGCACGAACACATCGCCGCCGCGCAGTTGCGCCGCAGCATGGGCATTGAGGTTTTCTGCCCGCGCGTGCGCACGCAGAAAAACACCCGGACCGGGCTGAAGTGGTTCGTGGAAGCCCTCTTTCCGAACTACCTCTTCGCCCGCTTTCCGCTGCGCGAGCACCACGCCCAAGTGCGCTCCAGCCGGGGCGTCAGCGGACTGCTCCGGTTCGGCGATCGCTTCGCCACGGTGTCCGACTCCGCCATCGCCGAGCTGGTGTCGTTCGTCGGTCCCGACGAAGTGCGGACCGTGACCTACCTGCTCGCCACGGGCGACGACGTGGAAATCGTCGCCGGTCCGCTGCAAGGCCAGCACGGCGTCGTCACCGGCCTGCACTCCGCCAAGGAACGCGTGCGCATCCTTCTCGAATTCCTCGGGCAGACCCGGGAAATCGAGGTCAGCCTCACCACCGTTTTCCGCCCGGCTCGCACCCCCGCGACCTGAGCCCACCGGACGGCCGCTGCCGGAAAAAAAGCGGCCCGCAAATCCATGACTAACGCGCGTCCCATTCGGCGCACCACAGGTCTGGCCGGCTCCGCCGCGCCAATGACCAAGGGCGGCAGCTTGCCCGCGTTTTCCACCGCAGCATGACCACCGAAACAACCAGCGCGGGCCGGCCGGGCGAGGCGGCGATCCAGTGGACGGAAGTCATCACCCCGCAGCGCGGCTGGCTGGAAATTCGCTGGCGCGAACTCTGGCAGTATCGCGACCTCATCTACCTCCTCGTGCGGCGCGATTTTGTCGGCACCTACAAGCAGACCATCCTCGGCCCGCTCTGGTTTTTCCTGCAGCCGCTTTTCACCACCATCGTCTTCACCGTCGTCTTCGCCCGCATCGCGAAAATTTCCACCGACGCCGTCCCCGCCCCGCTTTTCTACCTCTCCGGCATCGTCATGTGGCAGTACTTCGCCGATTGCCTGAACCAGACCGCCGGCACCTTCACGGCCAACGCCAGCATCTTCAGCAAGGTCTATTTCCCCCGCCTCGTCGTGCCGCTTTCCCGAGTCCTCACCAGCCTCCTCACCTTTGGCATCCAGTTCGCGCTCTTCCTCTGCTTCCTCGTTTTTTTCAAACTCCACGGCGCTCCCATTCATCCGAGCTTCCGCATCATCGTCCTGCCGGTGCTGCTGGCGATGATGGCCGCCCTCGGTCTCGGCGTCGGCTGCCTCGTCTCGTCATTCACCACGCGCTATCGCGATCTCGCGGTCGCTGTCGGGTTCGGCGTGCAGCTCTGGATGTATGCCAGCGCCGTCGTCTATCCGCTCTCGGAGATTCCGCCCGCCTGGCGCTGGGTGCTCGTCCTGAATCCGATGGTGCCGATCATCGAATCATTTCGCTTCGCCTTTCTCGGCTCCGGCGTGGTGGAAATCTGGCAGCTCGCGATGGGTGCGGGCGTCTGTCTGCTCGTGCTGCTCGCCGGCGTCTTCGCCTTCAACCACGTCGAGAAGACTTTCTCCGACACCGTCTAGCCCGCCATGTCCCTCGTCATCCGCGTCGAAAATGTGAGCAAGCGCTACCGCCTGGGCGTGATCAATCGGCGGATGCTTTATCAGGACCTGCAAAGCCGCTGGGCGCGCTGGCGCGGACAGGAGGATCCCAACGCGCAGATCGGGGAGAAGCGCTCCAGCGACCCGGATTCGCACGACGAATTTTGGGCGTTGCGCGAGGTGTCCTTCGAGGTCCGCGAAGGCGACGTCGTCGGCATCATCGGCCGCAACGGCTCGGGCAAATCGACCCTGCTGAAAATCCTCTCCCGCATCACCGCGCCGAGCGAGGGAAGCGTCTCGCTCAAAGGGCGCCTCGCCTGTCTGCTCGAGGTCGGCACCGGTTTCCACCACGAGCTGACCGGTCGCGAGAACATCTATCTCAACGGCTCGATCCTCGGCATGACGCGCGCCGAGATCACCCGGAAATTCGACGAGATCGTGGACTTCGCCGGGGTCGAAAAATTCATCGACACGCCGGTGAAACGCTACTCCAGCGGCATGACCGTGCGGCTGGCCTTCGCCGTGGCGGCGAACCTTGAGCCGGAGATCCTCGTCATTGATGAAGTGCTCGCCGTCGGCGACGCCGCCTTTCAAAAAAAGTGCCTCGGCAAAATGAGCGCCGTCGCCCGCGAAGGCCGCACCATCCTCTTCGTCAGCCACCAGGCGGCGGCGGTCGAGAATCTCTGCACCCGCGGCCTCGTCCTCGAAAGTGGCCGGGTGAAATTTGACCGCACCCAGACCGAGGCCATCGCCTACTACGTGAACAGCCTCAGCACGCATCTCGGCTGCCTGCGCGACCGCCCGGATCGCC
>JAYWEB010000208.1:0-10847 GCA_043779575.1 Chthoniobacter sp.
AAAGGACAGCGGTCACGATTGTGCGGTGGTGGTGTTCATTGCAGGTGGAGCAGAGGCCGCGGTGGTGGTCGTTTTCGTGGTCGCAGTGTTGGTGGCAAGCGGTTCGCCGGCGGTGCTGCGCGGCGAATGGGTGGAGGGAATCTTCCGCGTTCTGCGGATCTTGGAACACGCACCACCGGCTGCCTCCTAGGCAGTCTTAGTCGGTCGTCGTCCACGCCACCGCCATTCGGCGGTCGCCCACTCCATTCATTCATCAACACAGAAAAACTATCTTGAAAAAACTTATCGCAGCTTTCGCGCTGTCCGCTTCGTGCGTGCTCGGTGCGGACAATTCGCAGCCCCTTCCCATCCAGGAACAACTCTCGGCCATGCAGGAAAGCCTTCGCCAAATGCAGGCCGTGCACCAGCAGGAAATCGATGCCCTGAAAAAGCAGCTCACCGATCAGCAGGCGCTGATCGAACACCTGCAAACAACTGCCACCGCGCCGCCTTTGCCGACCGGCAAAAGCAAAAGCGGCGACGTGTCGCTGACACCTACGAACGTGTCACCGCCAAAGCCGCTGTTTCCGACCACGGACGACTCTATCGTTACTTCTTCGGTCATACCGGCGACTTCAGCACAGCCCGCGACCAGTCCGAATACCATCCCGACTATCGACACCTCGGTCGTCGCAAGTCCCACTTTAGGTGGGCCGCCAATCACCCTCACGGGCGGCGGAAAGACCTATCTCAACATGTCCCTGGATGTGCTGATCAACGCCGCCGCGTCAACGGCACGCGACTTAGACGTCATTGAGGTTGGCGATCACGATCCGCTCCATCGCGGCTTCAATGCCCGCAACACGGAGCTGGTCTTCGACGGCGCGGTCGATCCGTATTTTGAAGGCTTCGCCAACATTGTCTTCAAGCTCGACCCGCAGAACGAAACCTCCGTCGAAGTCGAGGAGGCCTTTGCGCAAACGACGGGCCTGCCGTGGAATCTCCAAGTCAAAGCCGGGCAGTTTTTCTCCCCGTTTGGCCGGATCAATTCGATGCACCCGCACACTTGGGACTTCATCGACGCACCGCTCGTCCATGGTCGTTTGCTTGGGCCGGATGGGTTGCGCGGCGTCGGCGTGCAAGCGTCATGGATTGTTCCGACTCCATGGTATTCCCAGCTCATGCTGGCCGTGCAAAACGGCGAAGGCGGCACGGGCTTTTCGTTTCGCAACGGCGGCGGCGATGGCACGTTTGCCGGTCGCGAGACGATCGACCGTCAGCTCCGGGGCTTTCAGGATTTCGTCTTCGTTCCACGCTGGGAAAGTGCCTTCGACTTCGGCGGCACGAAGACTCTGCTCACCGGCATCTCCGCCGCCTTTGGCCCCAATGACACCGGTCCTAACTCGCACACGCAGATTTACGCAGTGGATGCCTTTTACAAATGGAAGCCCGCCAATGCCGGCGGCGGCTGGCCTTATGTAAAATGGCAGACCGAGGCGATGTACCGCCGCTACGATGCCGGCCGCGGTCTCAATGATTCGTTCCCCGTGCGCGAGACCTTCCATGACTGGGGTGCGTATTCGCAGGTGATCTGGGGCTTTAAGACCGGCTGGAGCGCGGGAGTGCGCGGCGACTATCTGCACATGAGCGATTCGCCGGTGACTGACGACCCGGAGCGGCAGAGCCGGTGGCGTCTCTCGGCGAACCTCACATGGTTCCCATCCGAGTTCTCCAAGCTGCGCCTGCAATACAATCACGACATCCTGGAAGGCACCCATTTCCTCGGCGGACGGGATGTTGATTCCATCTTCCTCCAGTTCGAATTCGCCCTCGGTGCGCACGGCGCCCACAAGTTCTAACAACCAAGAACACCTATGATAACCAGACACATCACCGTCATCATTGCCGTCGCTGCCGCCTTGCTGCAAAGCGCACACGCGAAACTCAACGTCGTCGCCACGCTGGCGGATTACGCCGCCGTGGCGCGCGAAATCGGCGGCGACAAAGTGGAAGTCACCTCGATGGCCAAGCCCACCGAAGATCCGCATTTCGTCGATGCGCGCCCCAGCTTCGTCGTGAAGCTGCGCACCGCTGACGTGCTCATCGAAGGTGGCGCAGAACTCGAAGTGGGGTGGCTGCCGCCGCTCCTGCAAAACGCCCGCAACGAGAAGATCGAGAACGGCAAACCGGGCCGGGTGATGACCTCACAGGGCATCCGCCTGCTCGATGTCCCCGCGACCCTCTCGCGCGCGGCGGGCGATGTCCACGCCTCGGGCAACCCGCACTTCATGGTCGATCCGATCATCGCCAAAGCCGTCGCCCAACACATTGCGCAATCCTTCGCCGCACTCGATCCGGGGAACGCCGCCACTTATCAGGCGAACTATACCAAGTTTGAAACTGCGATTGACGCCAAGCTCCAGGATTGGGGCCGTTTGTTACTCCCCTACAAAGGTCAGCCGCTCGCTGCCTATCACGATTCGTGGGTCTATTTCGCGCATCGCTTTGGCTTCACCATCGAGACCTTTCTCGAGCCAAAGCCGGGCATCCCGCCCTCGCCATCGCATCTTGCCGAGGTCATCGCCAAGATGAAGGCGGAGCACGTCCGGGCGATTCTCGTGGAGCCGTTTCAGAATCGGAAGATTGCGGAAAAGGTCGCATCGTCCACCGGTGCACACGTCGTGGATGCTGCACAGTTTCCGGGCGCGCTACCGAACACCGATAGTTACATCTCGCACATGGACGAACTCGTCGCCCGCGTCGCCGCCGCACTCAAATAGCCATGTGGGAAGTTATGTTCTGGCCCATCGTGGCCTGCGTCTTACTGCCGTGGCTGCTTGTCTATCTCGGCCTCCACGTTGTCCAGCGCGGCATCATCTTCATCGACATCGCCATGGCGCAGATGGCTTCCCTCGGCATCTGCGTCGCGGTGCTGCTCCACCTCGATTTGGAAAGCCCCGCGACTTTCGCGATTGCGCTCGCCTTTACCTTGGTGGGCTCGGCGATCTTCTCCTTCACCGGCAAGCGTGAAAGCAAGGTGCCGCAGGAGGCGGTCATCGGCATTGCCTACGTCGTGGCCGCCGCCGCCGCCGTGCTTCTGCTCAGCCGTGCGGCCGAAGGTGACGAAGAAATAAAAAACATGCTCGTCGGTAACATCCTTCTGGTAACTCCGGGAGATGTTGGAAAATGCCTCGGCCTTTTCCTGCTCGTTGGTGCGTTCCATTTTGCCTTTCGGCAAAGATTCCTGCTCGTCTCCTTCGACCGCGAATCCGCCTACCGGCTGGGTCGGCGCGTCCGGCTGTGGGACTTTCTGTTCTATGCGTCCTTCGGCTTTGTCGTCACCAGCTTTGTCCGCATCGCTGGTGTGCTGCTTATTTTCACCTACCTCATCGTGCCCGCTGTGTGCGGGATCAGTCTCGCTGCGAGTTTTCGCAACCGGCTGCTCATTGGCTGGCTGCTCTCGCTCCTCGGAGGTATCACGGGCCTGTTTTTTTCCTTTTACTCCGACCTGCCTTCCGGGGCCGCGATTGTCTGCGTCTTCGGCGCGATTCTGATTCTAGTGAACGTCATCGGAATGTTCCGGGCGCGACAATCCAGCATCTCGAAGACGGCATAATCGTCAAAAAAATCAGGGCACCGCCGGCGTAGCGAGGACACGGTAGAAGCGCGACGGCACGCCGGGGTCGGGCGTGAAGGTGAAGGTCGTGACGTAGCTCGGCCACTGGCTCGCGGGCTCGACGGGCAGCCAGGTCGCGAGGTCGGTGGTGCATTGCACGGTGTACTTCCAGTAGTAGCCGTAGCCCGGCCAGGTCATGGTCGTGGAGCCGTTGGCGTTGGCGGTGGTATGCACCTGCGCATCAGCCAGGACAAAGGGTTGCGGGAGCGTGGTGATCTGCGCGCTGCTCACGTAGCCCCAGTTTCCCGCGGCGTCGCGGGCCTGCACGGTGACGGCGAAAGTGGTGCTCGGGCGCAGGCCGGCGAGGACGGTTTGCAGCGCGGTGCCGGGGACATCCACGCTCACGATTTGATCCTGCGGATAGCCGCCGTGGTGGAAGCGCGAGCGCGGCTGGCGGTGCGCGGCGGTGACGCGGTAAAGCGCGACGCCGTAGTTGTCCGTAGCCGCGCCCCACGTCACGCGGGCGCTGTCGCCGGTGACCTGATCGACGACGAGATTCGGCGTGATGCTGGGCGGGATGAGGTCGGTGAATTGCGGATAGACGTGCAGCGGATAATTCTGCGTGAGGCTGCCCGCCACGCTCGTCGCGGCGACGGAGAAAACCACATCGCCCGCGGTGCCGACGGCGGGTGTCCAGGTGAAGTAACCGCTGCTCGCGCTGACCGCGTGCCACACCGCGCCGGCCGGCATCGCCGAGGCCGCGAGCGCTGGGACGGGATTGCCGTAGGTACTGTAGGTATTGCTCGTGAAAGGCTCCGTCTCGATGGCCCAGCGTCCGGCGGGAAAGCCCGGCCCGGTCGCGCTCACGCCGATGGTTGGCGTGCAGAGCACGGTGATGGTCACCGGAGTAAAGGCCGAGCGGTTTCCCGCCGCATCCAGCGCGGCGAGGTAATAGACCTTGCTCGAACACAGCGGCAAATTCGCAAAGTGCCGGCTCGGGCCGGTGCTCGTGCCGATCAGCACGTAATAGGTGCGCCGCACCCAGCGCGTGCCGCCGCTGCGCCGCTCATAAAACCCGTAGCTGGTGACGCCGATGTTATCCGTGCCCGGCGTCCACGTCACATCGGCGCTGTTGTTGGTGATGTTGAAAACGACGGGATTGGTCGGCGCGGTCGGCGGCGTGATGTCAGGCGCGACGGCGAGGACGTTGAAAGTAATCATCTGCTCCGCAAAACCCGCGCTGTTCGTGGCGCGGACGACGGCGGTTTGCGCGCCGACTTGCGCGAGCGCGGGCGTCCACGCGACGACGCCGGTGGTGGCATTGATCGTCATGCCCGCCGGGCCGTGGGTGAGCGAGAAAGCCGGGCGCGGTTTGCCGCTCGCGGCGACGGTGTAACTCCACGCCGTGCCCTGCACGACAGTGGTGCCGGTGGCCGTGGAAGAGATGCGCGGTGCGATGGTCGCGGTCGCGCGCGTGTCAAATTTTTCGACGGCGGCCCCGGACCCGCCGACGAAATAGAGGAAGCCGTCCGTGCCGCGCAGGTGGAATGAATAACCCTGATTGGCCGCGAGCACGGCGATCTGCGCGAAGGTGTTCAGCGTGGGATCGAACACCCAGAGCTGCAGGCCGCTGACGAGATACACGAGGCCGTC
This sequence comes from Chthoniobacter sp., assembly GCA_043779575.1. Lineage (GTDB taxonomy): Bacteria > Verrucomicrobiota > Verrucomicrobiia > Chthoniobacterales > Chthoniobacteraceae > Chthoniobacter. The sequence continues at coordinate 5,249 of JAYWEB010000208.1, forward strand.
CGCGCCGAGGGATGCGCGTGTGAACACGGCGGGCGCGGTGCCGAGCTGCGTCCACGCATCTCCCAAAATGCTGTACGTCCACGCGGCGGTGCCGGCGAAGCCGATGAGGCGGTCGCCGCCGTCGAAGCTCAGGCACGAGAGCGCGGGCGCGGGCGCGGGCAGCGTGACCCACACGCCCGCGCCGCTCGCGCCGGCGGTGTAGCGGTAGAGCGCGCTGGAGTTGGAGAGCAGATAGACGCGGCCGAGATTGTCCGTCGTGCCCGGGCCGGCGCTGACCGGTGTGGGCAGCGCCGCCACGCCGCCGCCGAGTCCGCCGGCGATCGCGTACGTGGAGACGCCGCTGACGGCCGGCCCCGCGCCATCGAGCGGCGGCAATTCGTAGCCGCCGATCATGAGGATGCGGCCGCGCGCGTCCACGGCGGCGGCGGCGGGCTGGATGGGGCCGTTGCCGAGATTGTTCTGCGGCGTGAAGACCGAGCCGGGCGTCAGATAATCCCAAGTCATCGCCGACGTGCCGTTGTCCGTGGGCTCGCCGAAAAAATACATCGTGCCGTCTTTAACCGTCGCCGCGCTGTAGTTGCCGAGCGTGCTCGCGGTGGCGAGCACGGTGGATGCGGCGAGCGTGGCCGGGCTGTTCGTCACGTTCACGTTCGCCGTTCGCTCGGAGCTGAGCACGCCGTGCGGGTCGGTCGCGCGCACCCGCACGGTGCGCGTGCCGGTGCTGGTGAAAGTGTGCGCGACCACGGTGTTCGTGACCGCGTTCACGGTCTGCACGCTCGTGCCGTCGCCATCCCAATCAATCGCGAAGGCAAAGACATTGCCCGCCGCGCTCGGGTAGCTGCTGGTCGCGGTGACGGTGAGATTGACCGGCGTGCCAGCCGTCGTGGTCGCGGGCAGACCCGCGATGCTGAGCGTCGGCGTGGTTTGGATGTCGAGGACGAAGGTCGCGATGACCCCGCCGACGTGCTTGTTCCCCGCGAGATCGCTCACTTGGTTCGGCAGCACGCGCACTTCGTAAGTGCCGCCGTCCTCCGGCCCCCACGAGCCGCCGGGGCCGGGGAAAATCCACGTCACATTCACGCGCTGGCTGTCATTCGTCGTCCAGCTTTGCACCGTGCCCTGGCCGGTGAAGCCATTCGGCCCCGTGAGATACACGGCCCCCGGCGCGCGTGCTGTCGCGGAGACGACCTTTTCATTGTCCCAAAACGAAACCGCCACCGGGATGGATGCCGTGCCCGCATAAATCGGCGCCGTGACTGCGGCGACGGCGACCGGCGCGAAGGTGTCCGGCCCGGAAAACTGCTCGAGCAAAAACGCGTGCTGCTGCCCGCCGATGGTTCCGAAGCCCACGATGTCGCCGCTGTTGTTGATGTCGCGCGCCTCCTCCAATACCCAGCCGGAATTGAGCGGCACGAGGTTGTTCAAGTCCTTGAGCCCGCCGCCCGCGAGCCACAGCGTCGCGCGCTGCTGCGCTGTGGCCACGATGTCCGCGGTGCCCACGGCGTCGCCCGCGTCGTTCATGCCCCAGGCGCGCGAGTCGTCGCCGCCGGGGAGCACGCCGAGGTCGGTCAGGCCGGGGCCGTCGTTGAAAATGAAGGCGTGGGTTTCGTTGTTGGTCGCCGTGGAGTAGCCGACGACCTGCCCGCTCGCGTTGATCGCCGTGGCCGTGGAGTCATTCGCGCCCAGCGTGCCGAGCGAGACCAGCGCGCCGCCCGCGTCCGTGCGAAAGGCGCGCGTGCCGCCGTAAATCCATCCGCTCGCGCCGACCACGCGGCCCGCGTCATTGATGTCGTAGGCCGCGCTCGTCGCCGGCAGCGGAGCGCCCGCCAGCGCCGGCAGCGTGGTCATCACGCCGCCGCTGAGGGTGAAGCCGAGCGCCGCGCCGCCCGTCGTCGTCGTGCCCGCGAGCACGCCCGGTCCGTTCGCGGCTTCCACATTCACCGCATCGCCCGCGACCACCGAGCCGACATCCGTGAGCACGCCATTGTCCCACGCAAATCCGCGCTGCACCCCGCCCGCGTTTTGCGCGTAGCCGTACACCTTTCCATCCAGGCCCACGGCGAACGCGCGATTGTCCGCGCCGCCGAACGAGCCGAGGTCCGTCATCCCAAACCCATCGCGCCAGACCCACGCCCGCGCCGAGTTTGCATCCACCTGCGCGTAGCCCGAGATCACGCCGCTCTCGCTGATCGCCGTGGCGAAAGTGGGCGCACCCGCGAGCGGGCCGAGGTCGGTGATTTGATAAGTCTGCGCCGGAGCCAGCGTAGCGAGCGCCAGCAGACCGGAGAACATCAAGGATGCGGAGAAATATGAAGTGGAGGACATGGCGAATTTTTTGTTAGGGGTTTGAACCGTCGTTCGAGGGTTGGTTGTACTCGCTAGGCTACGGTTCACCAGAGCTCGCCGCGAGGGGTCATCAGGATTCTAAACGAACTGTCATTGTACGTTCAGGAGCGCCTCTGCCCGTCCGCCCGTGGAGCCCTAGCAGCCTGTTGGAAAACGCTTCCTGGCGCCATGCCATGCCCACGCCGCAGGCCCAACTCCGAGCGGGTGTACAGGAAGTCGGAATTGAACCGCAGATAACGCGGATAAACGCGGATTGCAGAATCCCCATCCGCGTTATCTGCGGTCATTTCTCCTCCTCTGCGGACTTCCGGTACACCCTCTGAGAGTGGCGCTGGCGCGCGTGGTGTGCGGAGCGCCGCCATCCACCCAAGCTCCGTGAGTTTTTTCAACAGGCTGCTAGGCCCGCAGCGCGGATAGCGTGCCGGTGCTGTCGCCGATGAGCGGCGCGCGCACGTCCATCCGCTCGAGCAGCGAGGTCCAGAGATTTGTCACCGGCGTTTCGTCGGGCACGCGGACGTGCCGGCCCGTGGTGATGGTGCCGCCGCCGCCGCCGGCGAGGAGGATGGGGAGGTTGTCGTGGGTGTGGCGGTCGCCGTCGCTGTTGCCGCTGCCGTAGGCGATCATGCAGTGGTCGAGCAGCGTGCCGTCGCCCTCGCGGAGGCCTTTGAGCCGCTTGAGCAGGTAGGCCAGTTGTGCGACGTGAAATTCATTGATCGCGCGCACCTTGCGGATTTTCTCCGGGTCGCGCCCGTGGTGCGAAAGCTCGTGGTGGCCTTCATTCACGCCGAGGTCGGGGTAGCTTTTGTTGCTGCCTTCATTGGCGAAAACGAACGTGCAAACGCGGGTCACATCGGCCTGGAAAGCCAGCACCAGCATGTCGCACATCAGCCGCAGATGCTCGGCGTAGTTGGCCGGCTGGCCGACGGGCGCGGTCACGCCGGGCGGAACGTTGAGGCCGGGGAGTTTTTCAGCGCGTTCCATGCGCAGCTCGATCTCGCGGATGGAGGTGAAATACTCGTCGAGCTTCTGCTTGTCGCCCGAGCCCATGCGGCTGACGAGCGAGCGCGAATCGTCGCGGATGAAATCGAGCACGCTCTTGCGCGCGAGGGCGCGGCGGTCGCGCTCCGGCCCGCCGGGCTGGCCGAACAGGCGCTCGAAGACGAGCTTCGGATTGACCTCCTTTGGCAGCGGCTGCGTGGAGGATTTCCACGAAACCGTGGAGCTGTACACGCACGCGTAACCGCTGTCGCAGCTCCCCGCCATGCCGCCCGCCTCGCCGCCGATTTCCAGCGAGGGCAGCCGCGTGAGTTCGCCAATGCGCTGCGCCGCGATCTGGTCCACGGAAGTGCCGGCGCGGATGTCCGTGCCGTCCGTTTTGCGCGGCTGCGCGCCGGTGAGGAAAGCGGCCATCGCCCGTGCGTGATCGCCCCCACCGTCGCCGTGCGGACGCGCCTTGTCCGCCGTGAGTCCGCTGAGCACGAGCAGGTCGTCCTTCACCGGGGCGAGCGCCTGGAGGATCGGCGGCAAATCCGTGAGCCGGCCCTCCGCGCCGGGCGTCCAGTTCGGCATGTCCTTGCCATTCGGCACATAGAGAAAGGCGAGGCGGTTGGGGATTTTGCGGCCGGCCTTTTCGACGGCATAAGCCGAGAACTGCCCCATCGCCTCCAGCCACGGCAGCGCGACGGCGGTGCCGATGCCGCGGAGCAGCGTGCGGCGGGAAAGGAGCGGAGTTTTCATGGCGGACTACATCGCACGTTTACGCGCGCCATCCAACCGTCATCCTGAGCGCAGTTCCGTGCGGGCCCAGGCGGAACGGAACGGCGTCGAAGGACCTCTAACTATTTGCGGGCGGAGGCGGGGGAGAAATGACGAATGACGAATGAAACCCGAATGACGAATCGCCAGACGCGCGCCGCTGATTTCGTCATCCCCCGCCAGCCGCCGCCTTCGCCCCCACCTAGAGTTAGAAGTCCTTCGACTGCGCTGCGCAAAGCCTCCGCTCCGCTCAGGATGACGAAGGTATTTATTTCACCGCGGCCGTGGCGGCCGTTTCCTGCGCCTTCCCGCGCCGGAGGCGGAAGGGATCGCTTTGCACGATCTCGGTGAGGAGCGTGGAAAATTTGTAGTTGTCGCGGACGAGCGCGGTTTGGATGCGGTCGAGCGTGGGTTCGTCGTAGTAATCCAGCCCGCGGCCCAGCGCGTAGATGAGCAGCTTCTCGGTGAGGCAGCGGGTGAATTCCTCTTTGCGGTCGCGGAACAACGCCCGCAGATCGGCCACGCCATGGAGTTTGCGCCCGGTCCCGAGTTGGCCGCTGGGGTCGATGGCCGCGCCGGTTTCGTCGCGGTCGCGCCATTGGCCGATGCCGTCGAAGTTTTCTAGCGCGAAGCCGAACGCATCCATCTTCGCGTGGCAGCCCGCGCACTTCGGGTCGGCGCGGTGCTGCTCCAGCTTCTCGCGGAAAGTGCCGGTCAGTTCCTTGCGCTGCGCGTCGTCGAGCGACGGCGTGCCCGGCGGGGGGGGCGGCGGCGGGTTGCCGAGCAGTTGTTCGAGCACCCATTTGCCGCGTTTCACCGGCGAGGTGCGCGTGGGATTGGAGGTCACGGTGAGCACGCTGGCCTGCGTGAGCAGCCCGCCGCGCGCGGTGCCGGCGAGCGCCACACGCTTCCACTCACCCTTGTCGATGCCGCCGGGAACCTTCAGTCCGTAAAGCTCCGCGAGCCGCTGATTGACCCACGTAAAATCGGCGTCGAGCAGGTCGAGCACGCTGCGATCGTCGCGCAGGATCTCGGCGCAAAAGCGGCGGGTCTCTTCGAGCATCGCGCCCGCGAGCTTCGGCTCCCACTTGCCAAAGGTCTTCCTGTCCGCGCTGTGTCCGGCGAGGCGTCCGAGCTGGAGCCATTGCAGCGCGAAGTTGTCCACGAGCGCGGCGGAGCGCTGATCTTTCAGCATCCGCTGCACTTGCGCGGGGAGGTTGGGGCTGAGCTTTTTCTCCCACGCGAGCTGGAGCAGCGTGTCGTCGGGCGCGGAACTCCACAGGAAATACGCGAGCCGCGTGGCGAGCTGGAACTCATCGAGCGGATGCGGCTCGGGATCGTCGGGCCGCGCGTCGGGCTCGAGGCGGAAGATGAATTTCGGCGACGCCAGCACCGCCGTAATCGCCCGCCGCAGCCCGCCGGCCCAGCCTTCGTTGTGCCCCACGGCGTAGTCCACCATCGCGCCCAGCCGCCCGATTTCCTCCTCGGTGCCGGGCCG
>JAYWEB010000209.1:0-4356 GCA_043779575.1 Chthoniobacter sp.
AGTTCCTGACCCTGGGGCGTCTTGCGCACCGGGATGATGCGCACCGCCCAGCGCAAGTGCGAGCGCGTCTCCGCGAGATAGAAATCCGCCAGCGGCCAATTCTGCGCCTTGGCGGCGAACCAGAGATTGGTGAAATGGCAGGCCACCTCCTTCATCGCGTGGGACTGGTGGGCAGCATCCCCTTGAGTAGTTCCACCTCCGCCTTGAGCGCGGCGATGTCGGGACTGGCGGCGGGCACACCCGCTGCACCATCGGCGCGCTCACCTTCGGCATCTTCTTCTTCGGCATCTTCCCCCAGCCCATCCTCCGCCTGTTGAACCCGAACGCCGCTTTTCAGCACCAAAGGTGCGACGACAAGCCAGCCCAGGGCCGAGGAGGCGGAAGGGACCAGCGGGGGATGGTGGGCGGGCGAGCACACGCCCTGGGAAAGCGTGAAAAAACGGGCCAGCCCTGAAAGGGCGACACATAATGGGGCGCACGACTTTGTCCCGCCCTTTCAGGGCTCGCTCGCTCTGGATGTCGTTCCCAGGGCGTTGCCCTGGGCTGGCATGGGTGAGGCCGTTGGCCTCCAAGCGCGGCGTTCGGGTTGAAAGACCCCGGCCCCTGCCGGACACGCCGATCCACACGGCGGCGCGCTGAGTCACGACCCCGCCCGACGATCCTCGTTCCCAAGCTCCTGCTTGGGAACGCGCTTGTCCCCGAAGCTCTGCTTCGCACGGCGCAATTCGGAGCAACACCTCGGCTCCGAGTCACGCGGACGAAGCGGAGCTTCGAAGACACCGGCATACCCAAGCTGGAGCTTGGGAACGAGGCACCGAACGAGGAGCCGACAACACCGCGAACATCACGTGACCCACCCCCAACGCCCATCCGATGCCGAGCACTACTGGCCGGAGCTTGGGGGGACGAGGGGAAAAATTGCTGGCGCGGCGGGGTGAGCGGTGGTCCGTTGCGCGTGCTTCGCCGACGGCAATAGGCTGCAACCCCAACCCTCCCCCCCCACCATGTTCCAGATTCCGCGCCGTTCTTTGCTGATCCTCGCCGCTTGCCTCGCACTGCCCGCGGCTGGCGATGCCGCCGCTCTTGTCGTCGCCAATCCCGGCTTTGAAGCCACGCCGACGGGCAACGGAACATTCCTCGGCAACAACACTACCGGCCCGGCGGGCTGGGGGTGGACGGTCGCCAATACCGGGCCGACGAACGGCAACCGCTTCTTCGGCGTCTGGGATCCGACCGGCACGCCCTCCTACATTCCCGCCAGACCCGCCGGAGAAAACGTGGGCGTCATTTTCCTCGACGACGTGCTCGGCCTGGAGGCGCGTCTCCAGCAGGTGCTCGCCGACACGCTCCAGCTCTCGACGGAGTACACGCTGACCGTCGAGGTCGGGAACTTCCGTCCAAGCCCGGGCGGCGATCCGTGGAATTTCACCGGCTTCCCCGGTTACCGCGTGGATCTGTTCGCCGGGTCCACCCTCCTCGCGTCAGACAACAACACGCTGGCTCCGGCCGAAGGCGTGTTCCTCACCTCCACCGTCACCTTCACCACCGGCCTCGCCCACCCCAACGCCGGCCAGCCCCTCGCCATCCGGCTCGTGAACCTCAACGGACCCGGTGCCGGAGTGGAGGTGAATTTTGACAGCGTGAGCCTGAACGCGGAGACCGTGCCGGAGCCCTCCGGCCTGGCGCTCCTCGCGGTCGGCGCGCTGCTCGGGCTGCACGGGCGGCGGCGGGGAAAAGGTTAGTCGCTCGCGGAGCGCCGCCGTCCACCGGCGTCTCCCCTGGGATACTTCGGCGGGCGGCCGGGTAGCGGCTCAGCGTTCTAAAAAAACGCCCGCGCGCGCGCTGGAGGAGCAGCTCTGCCGCATCCGCCCGCCCCGCCCCCACTTGTTCCCCTCCTCCGCCTCGGTGCTTCGGCGCTTTCGGGGGTGGGCACGGCGACGGCTCGCGGCCCCGCTCCAAAACGCTGCCGCGCGCGGGGCGGCGCGATCTGGGATGGCGGGGTGCTTTTTCGCCCCGGCGATATCCGGGTTTGATTTCCGGGGCGGTTTACTTTGCTCTCTCGGCGTGCGCCTTTCGCTCCGCGTCCTCCTCGTGCTCATGGCGGTTTTCGCCGGCCCCGCAGCCCGCGCGGCCAGCCCGGGGAAAAGCTGGGAGGTGCTGGAGGACTGCCGCCTGGCCGCCGACAAATATTTCGATGGCGACAGCTTCCACATTCAGCACGGCCGCCAGACGCTGATCGTGCGCCTCTACTTTGTGGACGCGCCGGAGACGGCCGCGGGGTTGGGGGATCGGGTCAAAGGGCAGGCCGCCTACTACCGCGTCACCGAGCCCGCGGTGCTGCGGGGTGGCCGGGCGGCGAAGGATTTCACGGAGCGCTTCCTGAGCAAGCCCTTCCGGGTCATCACGCGGCGGCAGGCTGCGCCGGGAGCGAGCAAGGAGACGCGCTACTACGGCATCGTGGAGCAGGGTGGAAAGCGGCTCGATGCCGCGCTCGTGGAGGCCGGCCTCGGTGCGCCGACCAGCCCGGCGGCGGATTACCCCGATGCCACCGGCGGCCAGCGGGCCGGCCGGGAACTCCGCGCCCTGCAAGCCAAAGCCGCGCAGGAAAAGCGCGGGCTGTGGCAACGGGCGGGCACCGTCGAAACGCTCAAGGACGCCCTCAAGCCGCGCCTCACTCCGGGCGCCCCGGCCACGCCCGCGGCCCGCCTCATCAATCTCAACACCGCTACCGCCGACGAACTCGCCGCGCTCCCCGGAGTGGGCCCGAAAACCGCCGCGCAGATCATCCGCGCCCGCCCGCTCAAAGACCTCGCCGCCCTCGACGCGCTCCCCGGTTTCGGTCCAAAGCGGATCGAGGCGCTGCGGGAGTTGGTGGGTTTCTAACAGCCTGTGGGAAAACTCTTCCTGGTGGATGGCGTCGCTCCGCGCGCCATGCGATAGCCGCGCCGCAGGCCGCTCTCTGAGAGGGTGTATAGGAAGTCGGAATTGAACCGCAGATGACGCGGATAAACCTCAATCCGGCGATGACGGGTCCACGAAAGACACGAAAAGAAGGGGTTGTGATTTTCTCATGACTCATCCAGCGGGTGCCCCCGCGATCTTCCCTAATTCTTTCTCCTTTCGTGCTTTTTGTGTCTTTCGTGGACCTTAGTTCCGTTTTTAGGATAAACGCGGATTTCAGAATCCCTATCCGCGTTCATCCGTGAAATCTACAGTCATTTTTCCTCCTCTGCGGACTTCCGTTACACCCTCTATTGGTCAATTCGCGCAGACGAAACGGCCATCACCGTGAAGACGAATGGCGACGGCGGCGTTGCGAGCCTTGGCACACTGTCCCTGCAAAACAGCACCGTGGATTACAACGCCACCAATACCCGGGCCGGAACGCGCAAGTTCGGCCAAAGCGCGACCATTCTCGGCGGGCTTACGTGCTACCTCTCATTTGACATTAACTATCAGGGCAACAGCGGTTTCGCCACCTATAACCTCCAGATCGGCAACAACAATCAGGATACCATCTTCAGCGGTGGAATCAGCAGCAACGGCAGCACCAATCCCCAAGGCATCACCAAGATCGGCTCGGGCACGCTGGTGCTCAGTGGCAACAACGCCTACGGCGGCGTCACCGCGGTCACCAACGGCACGCTCCAGCTCGACTTCGTCAGAGCGTCATAGGCAAGACCGGAGCCTTTACCACGAGTCAGACCTTGGGCAATGTGAGCGTCCCCACCAACCTCGGCAGCGTCAATGGCGGCACCGCCACCAACAGCATTCTCGGCACGATCACCACCACCGCCAAGGGCGCCAACCTGCTCGTGGGAACGTCCGGCGCGAACACCACCGGCCTGCTGCTCGTCGGCGTGCTGAACCGCCGCCGCCGGCAGGCCTGAGCAACAGATTTTCCAGGGCTGATTGGCGTTGGTCCTTGGGAACTGAGTGACCGGAGTCATGCTGTGATGGCTCTGAACCTCAGTGGGCGATTGCTGCCGCGGTGCGCAGCGCGGCGGCTTTCATCGCCTTGGGGGGGAAGGAAGGTAGCCGGGGCTTCAGTCCAATAATGCCGTGGGAATGACGAATGACGGGCGACGGCCTTGGGCTTATCGACATTCGCCATTCCACATTCCACATTCGCCTCCCCATGCCCGATTCCCCACACACCCGCTTCCTGGCCAAGCTCGATGCCAGCTTGCGCGCGGGCGCGTTTGTGAAGCTCACGCTCAGCGAATACCGCGGCGCGGAAACCGGCCTGCGGAATGTCTATGCGCGCGCGGTCGGGCTGCGCGACGGGCCGCATGTTTCGCTCGTCTGGCGCTACGCCACGCGCGATGTGACGAAGAACGTGCCGCTGGGGGAGGC
>JAYWEB010000210.1:0-10819 GCA_043779575.1 Chthoniobacter sp.
CTCACGCTCCACGCCGGCCAGCAGCAGATGGGCGAGGCCGACGTTTTCAATCTCTCGCTCATCGACGTGGACCAGATGTTCGGCATCGAGATCGAGGAATTCCCCGCGCGCATCGCCGAAGTCGCCCTCTGGCTCACCGACCATCAGGCCAACGTGCGCCTCTCCGAAGCCTTCGGCCAATTCTACAAGCGCATCCCGCTCCGCAAAAGCCCGCACATCCACGTCGCCAACGCGCTCCGCCTCGACTGGCGCACCGTGCTCCCGCCCGCGCAGTGCAGCTACGTGCTCGGCAATCCGCCGTTTGTCGGGAAGAAGGAACAGAACCCCGAGCAGAAGGCCGCCATGGACGCCGTTTGGGGAGAGGTGAAAGGCGCGGGTGTCCTCGACTTCGTTACCGCTTGGTATCGGCTCGCCGCCGACTACATCCAAGGCACCGAGATCAAAGTCGCCTTCGTCTCCACCAATTCCATCTCCCAAGGCGAACAAGTCAGCGTGCTCTGGGGCTATCTCCTTTCCCGCTACCGCGTGAAGATTCACTTCGCGCACCGCACTTTTGCGTGGGAGAGCGAGGCACGAGGAAAAGCGCACGTTCACGTTGTCATCATCGGCTTCGGTCTCGGCGACGTGCCCGAGAGGCGTCTTTACGACTACGACCACGACCCGCTCAACCCCACGGTTAGCATCGTCAGTAACATCTCTCCCTATCTCATCGAAGGGAGTAACATCGTTGTCGCCGCGCGTTCGACGCCCATGTGTGCGGTGCCGGAGATGGTCTATGGGAGCTTCGCACTTGATGATGGCAATTACACACTCGGTCGTGACGACCACGACGCACTTCTAGCCGAGAACCCGGAAGCGTCCAATTACCTGCGGCCCTTCATCGGCGGGCGGGAAATGCTCCACAGCGAAGAGCGGTGGTGCCTCTGGCTCAAGGACGCCGCGCCGTCGGACATCCGAAAACTCCCGGCGGTCATGCGACGTGTCGAAGCCGTTCAAAAATGGCGCTCAACTAGCGGGCGGGAAACAACACAGAAGTTAGCAGTAACGCCGACGATCTTCGCGGAAGTCCGCCAGCCGACAACGCCCTATCTCGCGATCCCAACCCTTTCATCGGTGCGGCGGCGTTACATCCCAATCGGGCGCTTGCAACCCGACACCATCGCCTCCAATCAGCTTTACGTTCTTCCCGACGCCACCTTATTTCACCTCGGCGTTCTCCATTCTGCCATGCACATCGCTTGGGTGAAGCACGTCGCGGGGCGCTTCAAGAGCGACTACCGCTATTCCAACGCCATCGTCTATAACAACTACCCGTGGCCCGAAGCCCCCACGCCCGCGCAGCGCAGCGCCGTGGAGGCCGCCGCCCAGCGCGTGCTCGCCGCCCGCGCCGCCTTCCCCGCCTCCACCCTCGCGGACCTCTACGACCCGCTCGCCATGCCGACCGCCCTCGCCACCGCCCACACCGCGCTCGATAAGGCCGTGGATCGCTGCTACCGCAGCGAAGCCTTCCCCACCGACCGCGCCCGCGTGGAACACCTCTTCGCCCTCTACGAAAAACTCACGGCCCCTCTCGCCCCCACCGCCCCGACCCGGCGCAGGCGTGCCAAGGTGTAATACCAAACGCTCTTGAAAAACGGACGTTCCCCGGAGCCGGAGGCTCCCCGGAAATTAGCCGGTGGCGTCAGCCACCGGAACCGGATCCCAAAGGAACCGAGCCCCGGCAGGGGCGGCAGAGATTCCATCGCCCCTGCCGGGGCGGAACACGTTTTTGCGTGATCCGGTGGCTGACGCCACCGGCTAATTTCCCTCGGCCCTGCCGGGCCGAATCGTCCGGCCTTCAACTCATTTTGTGGATAATGTGAGGCGCGGAGATTACGAGTTCATTCGATCCCTGCGTTCTCTGCCTGGCCATCGCCCTCGACGGCAGTTCGAGGGATTGCGCAATAAGGAGGTGCCTCCCATGTCATGCGCAGGCGGTTGCGTTTTGCTCGGGCTTCTCGCCAGTTCCTTTTCACGTCTGTGGGAGACGTGTCAGCGAGGGCTACCTTTTGGAGAAATTCCGGGTCTGTCGCGCTCGCCTGTGCGACACTTACAGGGACAGAGCTTGCGACCCGCCCGCCGATGTTTGTGGTTTTCTGTGGCATGTGTGGACACAGAATCGCACGGGCACTTATCGCCCTGTGGGGACGGACAGAAAGCTAAATGCAGAATCGGAAAAGCTATCGGCAATCGCGGAATAGCCAAACGCACTGACACAAAAGCCGGATTCACTTTTCGCCAGCAGGAACCCGCACCAAAGACTTTTTAGCTCTTTTCAGCGTTGCGCGGACGACCACCCATTTTGCCCTTTTTGGAATTCTGATAGGGAAGCACCAAGCCAGCCTGCAACCTGTCCCGCTCTGCTTGGGCGCTGCCAAGCGCCACTTGGCTAAACCCTATGCGGCGATAGTCAGCCATTATCTTTTCAATTCGTGTTTCTTCCGCCGTCTTTGCTTTTTCGTTCGGCAAGGGTTCCAGTAGCTCCTTGACTTGCTCATCGGTTAGCTGTGATGGGCGGCCTAAGTCAGACAGTCGCAGATTCAGTCGCAGATATTCACGGAAAGCCTTGGTCGCATCGGTTTGATTACGCTTACCAGTGATCCAAATGATGCCTTTGGCGAATGGCAAATGCTTCGGTATTTCTAACGATAATCTTTCCGCTTCATTTCGTGCGCGGAGCCAGATCATTTTCCCCTCAATCGCTTTGCTTACAACGTCGAGAAGGTTGATTGCACGATCCGCCGCCGCTTTGTCGCTAGTATTTCCATCTACAAAGTGCGCCGCGATAGTAGCGACCAATTCCAAGGAGTAGCGAAACTTCGGCTCATCGCGATTAACTTCCGTTTTGGCTGAAACCTTTGCCATAGGTTAAGCCGCCTTCCTTTTCCGCTGAATGCCCGGAATCACCGCGACCGCCGCGCGCAGCGGTGCAGGCTCGTGGTGCGTGTAGCCTTTATTCATCTCCGTCCGCGTGTGCCCCGTGAGCTTCATGCGGACTTCCTGCGAAACGCCCGCGTTTGCCATCGCGGAATTGAAGCTGTGGCGGAGGCTGTGAAAGGTGAGCGAGCGCACCGTGCGCCCTTTGCCGCCCTCGCTCGGCGCGCGCAAGACCTCGCCCGCGACTCTGGCCCGCGCCATGATGCGCGCGAAGGTCATGGAAAGACCGCTGCGCCCGCTCGTGCGGCCGCCCGCCAGCGCGGGGAACACGCACGCCTTGCCGCTGTCCGGTGCGGACAAGGCGAGCAAGTGGCTTTCAAGCTCCGGGTGAATGGGAACGGTGACGAGCTTTCCGGTTTTCTGCGCGCGATAGGTGATCGTGTGCGCGGGCAAGTCGATGGCGTTCCAAGTGACATTTGCCACGTCCTGCAATCGCGCGCCGGTGAAGTAGGCAAAGAGAATCGCCCCGCGCCATTCCGCCCCGTTTTCAAAGATGGGCTTGCCGTGCTCGCGGGCAATGGCCGCATCCAAAAGCGCCGCGACTTGCTCCCCGGTGAAAGCGGCGCGCGTGGTTTCGCCGCCGTCCTCGCCTTTCGCGGTGGCGGGGAGTTCCACGGCTTCCACGGGGTTGACGGTGATAAGACCTTGCCGCCGCGCCGCGTTGAACGGAATCGACAGTTTCCGCACGGTGAAACGGACGGTGTTCGGACTTTTCCCGCTGGCAATCTCCGCGTCGCGATAGCCCGCCACGTCTTTCGAGCTGATAGCCGCGATGTTCAACCGCGCGCGCGCGCCGATGTGAGTGATGAAGCTCTCAACCATGTGCGCGTATTTCGTGTGCGTGCCTTCCGCCTTGGCGATTTCCTTGCCGCGAAGCCAATGGCGAAGCCAGCCCTCAGCGGTGAAGAATGAAACGGATTCGCCGGTGGTGCGCTCCAAGACTTCGCCAATCAATTCCCGCGCCCGCGTTTCGGTGAGCGTGCCACGCGCCGCCATGCCCTCCGCGCGTTCAAGCGTGAGGCAGACTTCCAATGCCTTCGCGCGGTCTTTCTGCTTCGTGCTTTTTTTCAGCCGTCTCCCATCGGCGGACGTGTAGCAGCAAATCCAAAACGGGGACCGGGCGAGGGAGTCTTTGACGAGCGTTGGCATACTCAGAACATAGTCAGAACGTCCGCCCGTGTCAATGATGTTCTGAGTTGTCCTTAAATATCTTTTGCAGTGTTCCATTCCACACGCGGAATAGACATGCGGGTTCGATTCCCGCTACCCGCTCTCTTCCCAGCAGCCTCGGACGGCGCTGAGGCCGATCCGGGACAAATCCGGGGCGCCTCGGCCGGGCAGTTTGAGCCGAATGATTTCCGCCGGCAGGGTGGGCGCGATCTGTCACCACGCTTCCACGTCGCGCGGCAGCTCTCGATGAGATCATTCTTTCCGCGTCGTGTTCGTAGTCTTTTCGGCCGACCATTTTTTTTGACCGATGCGCGCGCTGCGTCCTATGGTCGCCCGCGAATGTCCTTGGACACTGGATCGGCGGGCGATGGGAAAAATAAGAAAATCGCGTTGACGGGGTGGCCCGCGCCTGAAATTCTCCTCCCCCAAGGGAGTCTTTCAGCAGTTCCGTCCCGTCGCGGGACGAGCGATGACCGACCCCGGCCCCCCCCGAAAAAACACCCCTACGCAAAACTCATCCATCCGAAATTTCACCATGAAAAACACCCGCAAAGCCATCACGCCCCTCCTCGGTTCCATCGCCGCCCTGCTCCTCGCCAGCGCCCTGCCGCCGAGCGCGCAGGCCGGCCAGATTTGGGATGGCGGCGGTGCGGATAACAACTGGCTCACCCCCGCAAACTGGGACGCGGACGTGATTCCGTCGCTGCTGACGCCGATCACTTTCAATGGGGCCATCCGGATCACGCCGGCCAACAACAACCCCGCCGGCACGAGCGTCAATGGCATCGTCTTCAGCGCAGGCGCGGCGGCCTTCACCCTGAACGGCAACCTCATCAAGCTGGACAGCGGTGGCATCCTCAACAGTTCGGCGGCCCTCCAGACGATCGGCACCATGGCGATCACGCTTGGCGGGGCGAACACCATTGATGCCGCAACCGCGGGCATCACGATCGCCGCCACCGCCCCGATCGTCACCGGGGGCTTTGTCCTGACGCTTCAGGGAGCGAATACGATTACGTTCAACTCCACCATCGATGCCGTGGCGACGCTGGGCAGCCTGGTGATCAATGGTGGCGCGGTCGCCGGGAGCGGAACTGTGGCGATCAACGCTGCGGCGAATAATCTCTACGCCGGCACCGCGGTGAAGAACGGGCTCGTGACGGTGGCTGGCGTGGCCACGACCGCTTTGGGCACCGGGACGCTGACCATCGGCGACGGGATCGGGGGGCAGGGTACGGCGATCGTGCGGAACCTTGTTTCCAACACGCTCAATGACGCCCAGGCGCTCGTGATCTCCTCGGACGGTCGCTACGACTTGAATGCTCTCGCCGAGACCGTGGGATCCATTGCGAGCGCGGGAGTTGCGCAGGCGAACAGCCAGATTTTCCTGGGGGCCGCTGGTGCGTTGGCGACTGGGAATGCGACGAATACCACCTTTCAGGGCATCATCAGCGGGGCTGCTGGAACCGTCACGAAGGTCGGGACCGGAGTTTGGACACTCACGGGGGCCAATAGCTATACCGGCGGCACGACGGTGAACGCCGGCACGCTGGCGGTCGGCGATGTCAATGCGGGCGGCGGCTCGGGCAGCCTCGTGGCGGCGGCGGGCACGGGGGCTATCAATGTCGGTGCGGCGGGCACCTTGCGGTGGGACTTGGCCAGTGGGCAGACACAGACCAATAACATGCTGCTGACCGCCGGCAGTATCGTCAACGCCACCCCGGCTGCCGGTGCCTTGCAGACGCTTGCGGGCCTGATCACGGGCGCGGGCACCTTCAACCAGAACGGCCCCGGCCTTTCCATCCTGACCGCGACGAACACCTTCGCCGGGCCAGTCAATGTGCTCGCGGGCAGCCTCTCGGTGGGCAATGCCTCGACCGGTGCGGTGAATAATTTCGCCACCGCGGGCGCGACGGCGAATCTGGTGACGGTGAACGGTGGGGCTCCGGGGGGAAGCCTCATTGTGGACCTCCGTTCGAATGAAACCTTCGCCAACAATGTGGTCCTCACCGGTGCCACCGACCGGCTGATCTTCGCTTCGCCTTTCGCGCAGAGGGCGACGAGCCTGATTACCGGACTCGGATCGGTGACGCAGGGTGACGCGGCCAATACCGGGGCCACGACGCTGACCAATGTGCTCAACACTTATTCCGGCGGGACGACGATTACGGGCGGCACGCTGAACCTCAATGCGAACAACGCCGCGGTGGGCGGTGGTGCGCCGGTCGCCGGCCCGATCGGCACGGGCGCGCTGGCCATCAATGGCGGCGGCATCGGCACGACCTCCGCGGGTGCCGGTGTGAACAACTGGGCCGTCGGCAATCTGGTGACCATCTCCGCGAGCTTCGCGGTTTCCAATCTCGTGGGTGCGCCCGTGCTGGCCGCCGCGCCTCCCGCCGGCGTGCCCAATGCGGGCGTCGGTGCGCCGGTGGTCAATAACCTCACCGTCGGACACGTGGGCGACGGCCTGGCCTTGACCAATACGGTGACGCTGACCGCCCCGGTGACGATGACGACGAACAGCGGCTTCCTCGACTTCACGGGTGCGATCACGGGCACCGGCGGGCTCACTTTTGCCGGCAATACCTTCACCTACCTCGGGAGCGCGGGCATCGACGGGCTCGGTGGCATCCTGACCGCCGGCCAACTGGACGCGAGCAACACCTACACGGGATCGACCGTAGTGAACGGCACCGCCGGAGGCACGCTGCTGCTGCTCGGCAAGACCAACGGCGCGGTGGCCATCCCCGGCGACTTGCAGATCGATGCCGGTGCGACCGTGCGCTTCGACAGCGCTGCGCCCAATTTTGTCGGTTTCGCCACGACGTCGAATCAGATCGCGACGACGGCCAACGTGCTGGTCAATGGCAAGCTGGATGTCTCCGGCCTCAACCAGACGGTCAACGCGCTGACCGGCGCAGGCACGGTGCAACTCGACGACTTCAACGGCGCGAACGTCGGCACGGCGTCGGTCCTGACGGTCAGCTCCGGCCTCTTCACGGGCTCGATCTTTGACAATGGCAAAGGCGGCGCACTCGTGAAAAACAGCGCGGGCACGCTGATCCTCTCGGGCAACAACGCCTATAACGGCACCACCACGATCAATGCGGGCACCCTGCAGGTCGATGGGTTCATCGGCAGCAAAACCACGCTGGTCAATGTGCTCGGCACGCTGAGTGGCAGCGGCATCCTTGGCGGCAACGTCTTGAGCAGTGGCCTCGTGAGCCCCGGTGCCTCGACCGGCAGCCTTGCGCGCGGGAAGCTGACCGTGAATGGCAACTACACGCAGACCGCCGCGGGCACGCTGCTCATCGAGGTGAATGGCAAGAATGCGGGTAACTTCGACGTGCTCGCGGTGGGCGGCGCGGCAAACCTCGCCGGTGCGGTGCGCATCCTGAACACGGGCAAGGTGCATATCAAACGCGGTGAGAAGGTGACTTTCCTGACGGCGGCCAACGGGGTGAGCGGGACGTTTGGCACCGAGACCGTGGCCGACTTCGGGGGCAATACGCTGCTGAAATCCAAGGTCGTTTATAACGCGAACTCGGTCGAGGTCACGACCAAGCTGGGCTCCTTTGCCCATGACATCGGCAGGCTGACGGACAACCAGCAAGCGGTGGCCAGGCAGCTCGACAAGGCGGAGAACGCCGGCCAGGCGGACAAGCTCCTCAATTTCCTCAGCACCAAGCAGGTGGGCAAGCTGCGCGGCGAACTCGACAAGATCGCCCCGGAGGAACTGACCTCGTTCTTCCGGATCGGGGTCGCGCTGGCCAATGTCCAGACCGGGAATCTGGAGCGGCGCATGGGCGACGTCCGGAGTGGCGCGGAAGGCTTCAGCGCGAGCGGCTATTCCTCGGGGGACCGCCGCCCGGATCGCAGTGGCGACCCCTCCTACTACAGCGGCTCGACGAGCTATGGGGCGCGCGGCCCCGCAGGCACCGGAGGCAAGGAAATGCGCGGGCCCGGCGAGCCCATCCCGATGGGTGTCTTCATCACGGGTGTCGGCGAGTTTACAAATATCGGCGACACCGCCAATGCGCGCGGCTACGACCTGACGACCGGAGGCTTCACCCTCGGCGTGGATTTCAAACTGACGCCAAACTTGGTCGTCGGCACCAATGCCGGCTACGCCCGCACCGGCGCGGACCTGACTGGGAATGGCCGGGTGACCGTGGACGGGGCCAAGGCCGGCCTCTACGCCACCTATTTCACCGGCACCGGCTTCTATGTGGATGCCGCGGTCAACGGTGGCTACAACAACTACGACACCCGCCGCGGCGCGGTGAAAGGCACAGCGGTGGGCAGCACGAGCGGCAGCGAGATCAACGCGCTCATCGGGACGGGCTATGACTGGAAGCGCGGCGACTTGAGCATCGGTCCCGTGGCGAGCGTGCAATACACCAATGTGAGTGTGAACGGCTTCCGCGAGCGCGGTTCGCTGGCACCGCTAAACATCGCCAACCACAGCGGCGACAGCCTGCGCACGGGGCTGGGGGTGAAGGCGAGTTACGACATTCGTCCCGTGGCGACGGGCGTGGTCATCCGGCCCGAAGTGCGTGCCACCTGGCAGCATGAGTTTGCCGACAGCAGCTTTGCGCTCGACTCGCGCTTCGCAAACGGCGGGGGCAACACCTTTACCGTGCGCGGCCCCGAGATCGGGGACGACAGTCTGCTCGTGGGAGCCGGCGTGGCGGTCCTCTGGAACGAGCGGACCTCGACCTACCTCTATTATGACGGCGAGTTTGGCCGGACCAACTCCAGCTCGAACAACGTCAGTGGCGGCGTGCGGCTGACGTTCTAAAAGTTCGGGAAAGCTCGGGGGAGGGCACGCGCCCTCGCGTGCCGTTTCCGGCGCCCTCGCCGGAAACCGTGCTGGCGCGGCGCATGCGGCGTGGCGGCGGGAGCGGGTCCAGGCTCGGCGGCGGGGCGCCGCCGAGAGCACGCGAGGTCGCGCGCGCTCCCCGGATGAGTGCGCTGGCGCGGACCTTTCCGGGATCGAGGAGCGGGCCGAAATGATCGCGCGGCGCGGGCGATCAAAAAAGTTGGCGGGTCGGCGAAAAAACTTTGACGCGCGCGGCGCTTCCCGACAAAACCTCCGCGCGTGTACGATCAGATCGCGAAAAAACTAAGCACACTAACGTCGGAGAATTCGTCTCCGGCGGCGCGGGCGTGTCCGCTGCGTATGCTGTTCCCAGCAGGGTTGCGCGCCGTTTGATCCGTCTCCGCCCGCACCATTCCTCCAGCCGCAAATTTTTCCAACCGACCAACCCAACCGCCCCATTTCCTCACCCAAAAATATCCCAACCATGAAAACCAACCGCACTTCCACACCTGCCACGAAGATCCTGTCCCGCAAAGCCATCAAGCCGCTCCTCGGCTCCATCGCCGCGCTGCTCGCCGCCGGCGTGCTGCTGCAAGCGCCCGCCAAGGCCGGCCAGATCTGGGATGGCGACACGAATGGCAACTGGGGCACCAATACGAACTGGGATGCGGATACCGCGCCCAATTTCGCCGTCGGCCTGCAATTCGCTGGTGCGGCGAATACCGCGACGACGAACAATGCCACCGCGACGGTGGCGGGCATCACCTTCAATGCGGGCGCGAACAGCTTCACCCTCGGCGGAAATGCGGTGACGCTTTCCAACGGGATCACGAACAACTCGGTGAACCTTCAAAGCATTACTTTTGGCGCGACGGGCGTGACCCTCGGCAATGCCCAGTCGTGGAATGCGGCGGCGGGCAGCCTCGCCGTTACTTCTTTGGTCAATCTGAATAGCAACGTCCTCACGGTGACCGGTGGATTCAATACGACCATTTCCAATGGCATCTCCGGCGGCGCGGTCGGTCTGGTGAAAAATGGCACCGGCGTTTTGACGCTCTCGGGTGCCACGGCGAACACCTTCACCGGCGGAACGCTCGTCAATGATGGGACGCTGGGCCTGAACAACGGTGCCTCCAACGGGGCGATTATCGGCAGCCTGACCATCGGCGACGGCGCGGGCGCGGCGAATTCGGCGGTCGTGCAGTTGGTGGCGGCCAACCAGATCTCGAACACTACGGCGGTGACGATCAACGCGGACGGCCGGTTCGACCTGAATGGAAATTCCGAAGAAGTCGGCTCGATTGCCGGCGCATCGGCTTTGTCATCGATCAATTTGGGGGCCGGCAACTTGACGGCGGGGGGAGACAACACCAGCACGACCTACGCAGGCGTGATCGGCGGCGGTGGTAATGTTTCAAAAGCCGGCACGGGAACTTGGACGCTGACCGGAGCCAATAACTACACCGGCACGACGACCGTGAACGGCGGCGGAGGCATCCTCGAGGTGGGAAATAACACCGCTCTCGGAACCACGGCGGGCAATACCTTGGTGAATCTCAATGGGACACTGCGGCTCCTGAATGGGGTCAACGTCGGCGCGGAGGCGCTGGGGCTGGTGGGCCCTGGAGCCAATGCGGCCAATGGGGCGCTCGCTGTCGCCGCCGGCGGCACCGCGAGCTATGCCGGGCTTATCACCCTCAATGCGAGTTCCACCATTACGGCTAATGGTGGCACACTGACGCTGACCGGCGGTATCGTGAAAAACGGCGTCACCCTGACCTTTGGCACCGCCACGTCCGGCGGTGGCACGGCCAATGTGAACTCCGTCATCAGCGGCGCGGCTGCCAGCTC